>JAGPCH010000095.1 GCA_018058125.1 Ignavibacteria bacterium
AAGAATCTAAGGGATTTACAATTAAGTTAATATCTTTCCCTCCCTGCGCTCCGTTTACAACCACTAACTTTGGATTAATCAACGGAGATGCAGAGACATAGCTCATGAACTTAGTAAATTCAAGACTGTATTGGACATTCCGACAGACAATAAAACAACCTTACCGTTTACGGGATCATAATTTCCTGCCGTGTCAAGCGGCACTATATTATGCGCAATGATTACACCGTCCTTGTTATGCAGCACCGGTCGGGTATTCGATCCGCCCGGATAAAGCCCGCCCTGAAAGCCCCTGAAATATCCCGGACCCAGATCATTAACAGGTGTAAATCCGACAGATGTAACGCTGCAGTCAATGGAGTTTACTTTATTCGTAAAACTAAAAGTGATTACGACAAGAAAAATCATACTTAATTTTTTCATTTGCAGGAGTTTGAATTTTCAAATAATTAAAATACTTCTATCTCAACGACTAAACTCGGTAATACTATTAAACCATTACTATATCTAATGTATTAAAAAAGCGCGATCTGTTTTTTATTCTAGCTGTAGAAGGAGATCTGACAAAAACACTGAATCTTTTAATTCTGAAATTGTGAGAGTTTGTAATAATCCTGTGAGTTTTAGATTCTTCATTGGGCTTAATCTATGTTATTTTTTTGAATTATTTAACCTACAAATTTTTGAATTATACCTTATTGAACTTACTTTCATCGCTAAAATACCCAGACAATTTTATAAATAATTTATAATAAATTTTTTGTTAGCCTCCATATTGAAAGAAAGTTTACCCGCTTTCACTTCAAAGAAGAAAGAAAAAATAACTACTTTTAGAATTACTTTTTTTGTAAACTAGGAGCAAAACAAAATAAGGCAGTGCAAATTTAAAAGATCAGAATAATATCTTTAAATGATGATTTAACCTCCGGTTCCTATTACGCATTACACAAAACATTTTATAAAAACCTATATGAAGAGTATTTTAATTTTAATTCTTTTATTTACCGTAATGGCAATTACTTCATTCAAACCAAATGACGAGAGACCGGATCGGAAGAGGTCAGAGATGAATCATAGCGCGAATTCGGATAATTCTTCTGCCATTATTGACAGCAAACAAATGAATGGTAACTCTATCAGCGCCTGGTACAGAACCAACGGCAGTTTTAATCGTGATCCAATTACAGGCAATGCTGGTTTCGAATGGCCAAAAGGATCAGGTAAGACAGTGCGTTATGCTTCGGGTATCTGGCTTGGTTGTGTATCGGGAAATGATACGATTGTTGCAATTGCAGAATATGTTTATGATTACAGTCCCGGATTTGTTGACAATTCAGGTAACCCTATGACCGACTCTACATACAGGATTTATACAATAAATAAAAACGATATAAACAGTTATGACTACCTGCACTGGCCCGGTAATCAAGGCGCTTACATGACTCCGGATAATAAACCGTTTCCGCTCGGTGATAAGACAATGTTTTTTGTTTATACTGATGCCTTTGGACATACAGCACAAAATGGAAGTGACACTTTACTTAAAGCTCAGATCCTTCAGACAAACTGGTCTTATAACCAAAATGACCCATACATAGATTATCCTGCAAATCCACTCAACAATACTATCTTCACGGAATACAGGATCATCAACCGAAGCAATAAAACATGGAAGAATATGTGGATTGGATTATGGACAGATGATGATCTCGGTTCGGCTACTGATGATAGAGTAGGATGTGACACAAGTCTGAATCTAGGATTTACATATAATAGTACCAATAACGATCCGATTTATGGATCAGCTCCTCCTTCTGTAGGATTTAAAATTTTAAGAGGCAGTTACAAATATACCGGAAACATTAATGATACAATAAAGTATTATCAGCCTTTTGGAAGTAATAATATAAAAAAGAAAATTGGATACATTGATCAGGGAATGTCATCATTTAACACTTATAATGATGGTAAGCCCCGCGATAATATTGAATCATATAGAATATTAGAAGGTAAATTGTATACAGGAAGACCCTGGGTAAATCCTAATAATAATGATACAACAATTTTGCCTTTTCCGGGAGATCCTGTATCGGGAACGGGATGGGTTTTTCCGTCTCAAAGTGATGTAAAAGATATTACAAGCACAGGTCCATTTTTTGAAATAAATCCAAATGATACAATTATAATTGTAGTCGCTCAGATAATTGCCAAAGGAACATCAAATCTTAACAGCATTACTCAACTCAGAAGATCTGCAAACATCATTCAGAATTATTACGATAATAATCTTGCTCCTCAGCCTACTGCTCCTTCTCCCCGGATATCATCTTATTCTGCTGGTGATGGTAAAATTGCGCTGACATGGAATGACACAAATAACTCATCTACTTTTAAAAATACACTTTCCGGAGGAACATATAAATTTCAGGGTTATAATATTTACCAGATCAGATCTTTCACAGGTCATCCGGCTGAAAGTGATACTGTTTTAATAAAAACTTTTGATTTAAATGACGGCATTACGAATATATTAGACAGCATTTATATGCTTCCGAATCAGGGAATTTTCTACGGGATTATTCAGAATGGAAGTGACAACGGAATAGCAAAATATCTTGAGATAAATAAAGACACATTACTCAATAAGGAATTCATTAACGGCACTGAATATAAATTCGCAGTGACTTCATATTATTATGATCCTTCCGGCGGTCTATATACTTATCCTAAAGTCATGGAGTCACCTAAATCAAATATCTTAAGAGTCATTCCGCAAAACCTTTCAGCCGGTACGCAGATAAGCTATGATCTCGGTGATACAATTTCCACAGATCAGAGAGACCTTGCTGTGATGCCAATTATCATTGATCCGTTAATGTTAGTAAATGCAAAATACACTTCGACTTTTGGCGGGACAAATGCTGATCCAAACTGGACTCTCACACGAACCATTAACGGAAGTACTACTGCATTGTTTGAAAATGTTTACAATTTCAATGGCAATCAGGATTCGGCATTAAAGGCGGACGGGCAATTGTTAGTTCATACGCTGAACAGAGATTCAGGTCTGATTCATGATCCGGGTGATACTTATACAGGTTATTATAATACTCCGAGAAAAAATTCTCCGAAAAAAACCTGGACATACGAACCTGTAGGAAAGGAATGGTTCACTGCGCCGGATACAAATGAGATCTACAGATCCACTACAATAGTAGTAAGATTACTAAGGGACCAATTTGAAAGCAGAAGTCTCGGAATGAGCTATCCCTGTTTAAATACTTTCAGATACTTAAGGACAAGAATCAGGGCAAATGATAATTATTTTAGTTCTGAGCCTTCAGGTTTTACCGGCGGTCCTTTAAGGAAGATCAAAATTGTCTTTGGAGAAAGTCAGAAAGCTTACAGATATTCATCCCCTGCGGGAAATGTTCTTCTCCTTGATACTACTCTGACTGTTACACCTTATTCAAATATGGCGGACGTTCCTTTCAGAGTATATGCCATTGATGAACTTGATTCCACACAGGGAAATCCAAGACAGCTTAATGTTGGTTTTATCGATACTGATAATAACGGACTGTGGGACCCTGACACTACAAAGATGAGTAAGTTTCAGTTAACTTATATCTTTGCAACTGATTATGATACTATACCCGATGAAAGATATACATCCAAGAATCCCGGTCAGAATAGCGGTCTGACAGGATTTTCTTCAATGGACATTATGTATGCCTGGCTTCCGAGAGTAAAAAATAATAACGGTGTCCCCGCAAACTGGAATGCAGGAGATGTACTGACAGTGACTCCTTACAGGATCACGCGTCCTGACTTCGTTCCGGGATATCCGGTGAAATACAGCTGGGAAGTAAAAGGAACTGAAATTGGCAATCAGCAAATTGCATCTTCCGAAATCAACAGCATTAACGTTTTCCCGAATCCTTACTACGGTATTTCTGAACTCGAGTACAATGACACAGGTGAGAAGTTCATTTATTTTTCACATCTGCCGCAAGTGTGTACAATACTGATCTATAGTCTCGATGGTTCATTAGTAAATAAGATCGAGCGAACAAGCAGCTCTCCCGACAAATCGCTGGAAAAATGGAATCTAAAAAACCAAGGCGGCAGCTATGTTGCGAGCGGAATGTACATAGCGGTTGTAGATTGTAAAGAGCTGGGAGCGAAGACGCTTAAGTTTGCTGTGTTCACGAGATAATTACAAATTACAAATTACAAATTATAAAAAAAAACATAAGTAACAATACGCAAGACACAATACACAATACGCATTATGAAAACTACAACTTTAACATTACTGCTTCTTGCAACAATTGCATTTATCGCATTCAAACCAAATGACAATGGTCCATTGAATAAGAATGCAAAGATACAAAATGATAATCCTTCATACATTTTTGATTCAAAAAATATTGACGGGAATAATATCGATGCATGGTTTAGGAATAATGGAAGCTTCAACAGAAATCCAATCACGAATAATTCAGGATTTGAATGGCCAAACGGTTCAAATAAAGTTTTAAGATATTCATCAGGATTATGGATTGCCGGAAAAACCGGATCAGATACTACAGAAGCCGTTTCAAATCATTTTACCAGTGAATATCTGCCCGGATACATTGATGAAAATGGTGTTCCTCAGGGAATGGATGATCCGGATTTCAGAGTATATAAGATTGCAAAAGGAGACACAACTTCTTTGGATTATTTAAACTGGCCGGTTGATCAGGGTGCATATCTTGACAGCAACAATAAACCATTCCTTCCCGGGACTCAGACATTGTTCTATTCTATGAGTGACGGTTATGCAAAATATCATTATTATACTCCCGAAGCATTGAAAGCTCAAATTCAAGTTACAAGCTGGTGTTATAATAGTGTGACAGATCCTGTAATTTCTAATACAATATTTACAGAATTTAAAGTGATCAACAGAAATTCGCTTCCATGGAATGATGCTGTAATTTCATTCTGGTCAGATGAATGTTCAAATGATCAGATAGCTGTCGGATGTGATACAAATTTAAATCTGGGCTATGCATACTGCGCTCCGAATTCCTGGCAATATGAAAACAATCCTCCCGCTTTTGGATTTTTACTTTTACAGGGACCTGCGGAATATACGGGAAATTCAGACGACACAGTATTAACTTACATTCCCGGAAACAACAATAGAATAATGAGAATAGGTTACAAAGAAATTGTACTAAGTTCATTCAACATGTTTCAAAATGCAAGCTTCTATTATAAAGAGCCGAGCAATTATAAGGAAATTTATTCAACTATGCAGGGATTATTTTTTAATGATTCCAACTGGGTTAATCCAATAAATTCACATATAACAAAATTCCCTTTCTCCGGTGATCCCGAATCCGGTACAGGCTGGTATCAGTCAGCTACAATGAATTTCGGCAACAGAAGATTACTGATGAATTTCGGATTTCTCAACATTGAACCTGGTGATACACAATCAGTTATCATAGCGCAGATCGTCAGTCAGGGCAGTAATAATTTAAATAGCGTGACAAAACTTAAACAGAATTCTCAGTACATCAAAAATGTTTTTGAAAATAATTTCACAACTGTTTCCGTAAATGAATCAAACAATATAATTCTGCCATCTGATTTTAAACTTTATCAGAATTATCCTAACCCGTTCAATCCTGTCACAAAGATCAGATACAATTTATCCAAAGCGGGACAAGTGACATTAAAAGTGTTTGATATTTCCGGCAAAGAAGTTATTACATTAATAAACGGAAGGAAGGATGCAGGAGATAACGAAGTGAGTTTTTCCGCCACCGACGGAAGCAATATTCTATCGAGCGGAATATATTTTTACAGATTGACAGTTGATGACAGATCATCAGTAATGAAAATGGTTTTACAAAAATAAAAGTGTTTGAACATACTAAGAATTTTGGAAGAATAGAACAATAGATTGAAACACCGTGAGGTATCAAAAGCAACTGGTCATTAACTAACTTGATATTTCACACAAAACAAAAGAAGTCTTCGAAGAGGGTCGGGAGCTTCTTTTTTTACAATGAAAATATCTTTGAACCTATAAAAATGGTTTTACCACAAAGGCACTAAGACACAAAGATAATAAAATCAATTTTTTCCTTTCGAGCCGATGTTGGTGTTCCAAAAAATTTGCATGAATAATTTTAATCCATTTCAACTGACAAAGCAAATTTTTTTAGTCATCAACATCATATCCTTTTATAAATCAAAACACTTTTATAGAGTTATAAATAATCACACATAAATCTAAACATGTTCTATTCAATTACCTTCCTGGATCCGCGCTCAAAAGATTGAGGGGGTGACAGGTTCTGTTTTTACCCCAGTCAGAGCTTCTCAGGTTGAGACTTTGAGACTTAGAGACTTTGAGACTTCGAGGCAAAAAAATCAGAAATGAAAAAACATAATAAACGAAACTCTGTTAGCAGT
>JAGPCH010000096.1 GCA_018058125.1 Ignavibacteria bacterium
TCCGCAGGACTTAGTGTGAAGTTTAAGGTGAATTAAATCCGGTTTTTTTACCACTAAATCACCAAGTTACTAAGACAGAAAGGAAAAAATTTATATGGCATCTTCCCAAACTCACCAAACCGACTATCTGTTGTGAACGCATTTGCTTCATAAACTCTGTTTAGATAATTGAAGAAACCATTATCAATTATCAATTATCAATTGTCAATTATCAATTATTTCTAATCTAGAATCCGATCTTCAGCTCACCATAAAAATTACTCGTAGCAGCCGGGATCCAGTATGGTACACCATAGCTTATGTTACCGGTCGTTTCATATAACACATCAAAGATATTGTTGAACTTGAAATTCAGCTCCAGTCCTTTGAACAATTTCTGTTTTACCATCGAGGCAATATTAAAAGACAAGCCCGCATTGAAAACAGTGTAAGGCTCTATTACTTTATCAAAATATCCCGGTTCATTTTTAGCTTCGGGATTCTTTCTTTCATTTTCTGAATTGTCGAGATATTGCTCGCCGACTGACTGCAGAGTAATATATGCATTCACTCCAATATTGTTTGAATAATTCAATTGAAGATTCCCGATAAAATTCGGAGTGAGCAGTATCTGATTATCCGAATAATTATTTCCATAAATTATATTACCGGACGAATCCACACCATCTATTTCCGTAAAGTCTGTAAAATAATTACTGGACAGATTCAGATTTCCTGATAATGAAAAATCTCTCAACACCTTCTGCTCAAACGGATTCAGGACAATCCCGGCTTCGATGCCTTCGTGAATTGATTTACCCGCATTACCGGAAATAGGCTGCCCGACATTATCAAGCTGTCCGTTGTTGACGATCTCATTGTCAAAATCCATCAGATAAAGATTTAGCGAACCCTTGAATTTTTTGGAAGTGTATCCGAAGCCGAGCTCATAGTCATACATTACCTCAGGCTGAACAAGTGGATCTTCATAAATCCCTTCTGCAGCATTTACTATTCTGAAATTAGGAGTGGAATACGGATCTTCTCCGTTGTAAATATCCTTTAATCTTGGTTCACGTTTTGCTATGGAAAAATTTCCATACATACTTACCTCATCATTGAAATTATAATTCAATCCGAATCTTGGTGTAAAAAAATTATAATCAACATCAAAATTGTATGGCTTGTACTCATCATTTGAAATTTTATACTTATGATAAACATACTGAAGACCGACCATAGCATTCAATTTACTGTTCACGCTGTATATTTCATTTGCATAGATCGAGTAAGTATTTTTTCCGCCATTGTAATAGTAATACTGATAATCCGGAGGAGTACCTTGTGGAAGAGCTTCACCAAAGATAATGTTTCCGTAATGTTCCGATTCGTGATATCTGACCTCACCGCCGAGTACGAGTGTACCTTTTTCCTGATTGTGTCTGATCTGAACTTTCGGAAACCAGCCATATGTATTATTATTTACTGTGAGCTTTGTGACCATATCACTTCTTACGATCTCATAGCCTTTACCTTTTTCATAATAAAATGTACCGTCATCATTTCTTTTATAATAAGATGAATTGAATGTAGTAGTATCCGAAACATAAAAAGGATTCAGTCTGAAATAATCAAAATCATAACCGTAGGATACGGGAAATAAAGAATTGAAATATCCGTCACCTCTTATATAGCTTAAAGTGTTTGATATGTATAAATTTTTTGAAGGTTCAATATTGTAAACAAGTTCATAGTGCGGCTGAAAATAATTGTCAGTTTCATCAGGATACGTCAGATAATTGTACTTCCTGTCATTATAAATATCACCTGTCACTTCACCATTAAGATAAGCATAATCCACACCGAGATAAGCCATATGATTCTGAACCGGACTGCCATAAAAATTTAATTTGAGAATTGAATTTTTTGATATTAGCTTTCCTGCGCTGAGAAAATAAGACCAGCTTTTTGACCAGGACTGATCTCTGTAACCGTCAGTATTTATATTGGTAAGCTTTCCGTAAAATCCAAGTCCGTCCTGCACGATGCCTGAAGAATATTCAAGCGAATATCTTTGTGAATTATAAGTTCCTAATCCTGCCGAAAGATTCATGAATTTATTTTTGAACATATCAATAGTCCGTACATTCACAACACCGCCGATCGACGACGAACCGTAAAGCGCGGTTCCTATACCTCTCTGAATCTGAATCTCCTCGGCTGAGGCAGTCAGATCAGCAATATCAACCCAGTAGACCTGATGATCTTCCGGGTCGTTCTGAGGAATGCCGTTAATCAGAATTGAAATTCTTCTCTGATCAAATCCTCTGATGGACATATAAGAATAGCCAATAGACGCGCCGGATTCTGAATAGGAGTTTATGCTTGTATTGCCGTTAAGGAACATCGGCAGATCCTGCATCCAGTATTTTTCCTCGATCTCTTTTTTGTCAATGTTCTCAAATGTAACCGGCGTAGATCTTTCGATACCTTTCAGCGCATCGACGTCTATGGTTTCTGTTTTGTAATTTAAGCTGTCTTCTGATGTCTTATCCTGTGAATAAGATATGGCAGATATAAAAATACATAAAAATAGCATTGAAGCTTTTTTTAGCCTCAAAGTCTCTAAGACTCTAAGGAATAAATTCTTCGAGCCTTTGAGTCTTTGAGGCAAAGAGCATTTTGTTAATTGTTGCATTTTTTTTGTAAAATAAAAAACGCTTAAATCTTTTCCGAACCTTTGCTAAACATAGCAGAAAAGAATTAAGCGTTAAAAAGTTTTTAATTTCCTTCGCCGGCATTATCCGTAGCAGGTTCTGTGGGTTTGATCTCAGCCGCTTAAAAAGCAGCACCCCAATTATTTAGTATTTCAAAAAACTGTTTACAAAGTAGTTCTAAAATGCTTTACTAAAAAGATATAAAATTTTCTGAAATTTATTTTAACAAATAAGTTTAAAATATTCACATTAATAAGTAAATTAAAATCCATTTCTTTCAATCATTAAATATGAATAAAGCTGAATCCGGTTCTGCCATTGTCAGTATAGTTATCCCAACATATAACAGACCCGAACTTCTTAAAAAATCTATTGCCGGTGTATTAAATCAAAGTATTAGTAACTGGGAAATCATTATTGTAGATAGTAGTTCGTCTCTGGTAACAAAGAACCTGATAGCTGAATACAGTTTGAATGACAGTAGATTCACATATTATTATATACCAAAAACAGGAATGAATGGAATCTCGGATTATCTGAATTTCGGGATTCTTAACTCGGGCGGAAAATATATTGCAAGATTAGATGATGATGATGTCTGGTGCAACAGTAAAAAATTGGAAATGCAGATCAGCTTTATGGAAAAGAATAAAGATTATGTCCTGACGGGAGGCGGTGTGATTATGGTGGATTCTAAAGAAACTGAATTGTATCGATTTTTTAAAAATGAGACAGATGAAAAAATAAGGAACAAAGCTCTAATGGCTTGTCCTATGGAACATACAACCGTAATGTTCAGAAAAGATGCTGCACTGAGCGCTGGATGCTATAGCAATTACAAGGTTGCAGAAGACTGGGATTTTTTCCTGCGCCTGGGCAAAATTGGTAAGCTGTATAACTTTCAGGAATATTTTACTCTTTATCTTCAGGGTGAACAAAATTTATCTCTTCAGGATCAGGCTGAAGTTGCAAAAACTGAAATGAAAATAATAAGAAAATTCCATAAAGATTATCCCGGGTTTTATAAAGGTATGGTTATTCATTTTATTCAGTACTTATATTCATTTATGCCTGAAGTTATTAAATCCAGATTTCAGTTTTTCTTAAGATACATAAAGAGAAATTATATATAATTTGTTCAGATGTGATCTATACAATCTTTTTTGCGGATAACATTTTATTAGTATCTTTAACTGGTTTGAATTCAAGCAGTATAGATGGCAATGTTTTAAAAAGAATTTTCATATCCATAGCAAAAGATTTATTGATCAGATAATATTTATCCAATTTTACTTTTAGCTGATTGGATATATTTGATCTGCCGTTGATCTGTGCATACCCGGTAAGTCCGGGTCTTAATGAATAGATATTCTCTTCTTGCCTAAGTTTTATTAATTCTTCCGGATCAAAAAGTGTTGGTCTCGGACCTACAAAACTCATATCGCCTTTTAAAATATTATAAAGCTGTGGAATTTCGTCTATACCCGATTTCCTTATGAAATTTCCAAATCGCAGATAAAAATTTTCAGGTGATTCTATTGACTCAATAGACAATAATGGTGTATCGTTGCGCATAGTTCTTATCTTTAACATTATAAAAGGAGTTTCCTTTTTGCCAATTCTCTTAGCCTTATGCAAAAATGATCCATTAGAAAACAAACGTATATAAATGCAAATAGCTGTAAGGGGTAAAAAAAATATTACAATTCCAATTAAGGAAAATAAAATATCGAAAGCTCTTTTTATAAATTTATATATCATTGAATTATTGATCAGTGTCTTAATCTTTCATAAATAAGTTGCGGCCAAAGCTGTGGCTGAATCAGCAGACTAGTAGATAAAAAACATTCCTGCGTACAGATGCAACGTGTATCCTGAATCCAGTTCCTCAATTCAACAGCTTCTTTTGTATTCCATAGCTTGCCTAAATTAAAATCAAAATCCCGAAGATTTCCAAAAGATTTATCAAGCATCTCGCAAGGATAAACGGAACCGTCCGCATAAATCACACCTGCTATTGATCCGGCAGAGCATGCTCCGCCATCTTTTTTATCAAGCACTATCTCGTTTATTACTTTTCTTCTGACAGAGTTTTTAGCAGTTAACCATTTTGCAGTTAAATGTCCGCTGTGACCTTTAAACGTTCCGTCTTTAATTCTCTTATTTATTATATCCTGAGCCTTGTTGTAATTTTCAAGCTTTACATCACCTGAGTTTGGATCTCTCGTATTACCTCTCACAAGATTTACCATCCATTCTCCGTCAGAATGAACTGAATTTATTATATCAGATATTTCTTCAACAATGTCCTGATTTTGATTTGATATAGTTGTGATCACTCCTACATCAAAATACGGGATCTTTTTTTTGATTTTATTCAGTCCTTTTATTGTCTCAATGGCATTTGAATAACAGCCTTTCAGATTTCTGATCTTGTCATGTATTTCCATATTCCCATCCAGAGATACATCTACACGAAACGGGATCCCGGGATTTTGTGAAAGTATCTTTTCCGTACTTGAGATAATTTTGGATGTTAAATAACCTGAGGTCGGGATTTGATATCTTTGAGTTTTTCCATTCCTTGTAAACAGATTTATAACTTCGGTAATATCATCTCTGCCGAATGCTTCTCCGCCCGTTATGCTCAGAAAAAGAAGTTTATTTACTGAATCAGAAAGTTTTTTCAACTCATCAAATGAAAGAGAATCGTCTTTCAGGTTATCGGTTTTCCATTCTTCACTGAACCAGCAATGCCCGCATTTCATCCAGCATTGGTTTGATACAAAGAGAATCAGATATCTCGGAGTCTGAAAATAACTGGAAATAGAATTGTTCAGAAATTTGTAAAATACATCTTTCAATTTGGATTCCTTTCTAGATAATTAATCAATTGAGAACTGTTCATGGGCTGTATCTCTTTAAAAGATAACATATACCTGAGCAGATTCAAATTTAACTCATATCTTTTCCCTGCATCGGAAATATATAAATTGTGAAGAAAAGATTTACTCAGATTGTTTGTATCTGAGCTTACTGAATTAATATCTTTTGAAAATTCGTATGAATGGAACAAATAAACAATGGGCTTATTAGTGCTTATTGATTCTTTTAAAAGAATTCTGAAAAACAGTTTCATGAACTCGAGACCGAATATATAAAGCACTGAAGAAATGAACGGAATACCAATGCAGCTCAGCGGAATCACCCAAAGCGGACTATCTCCTTTTTTGTATGGTGAAGAATCTGACGGATGATACGGCTGTCTTGGTGAAATCAACCATCTGAGATCACCGCCTTTTGAATTCATAAAATCTATTCGCTGAGAGCAAACTGAGAAATCCGATTTGATCCCGAATTCAGTTAAGACTTTCTGTGTAATTGCTGATGTTGAATTATATGGTCCCCGGAAAGTTTCGGCTTTTCGTTTAAAGAAATGTGAGATCTTATTTCGTGAAAGTTCAAGATTTCTTCTGATTGTAACTTCATCTAGTTTAGCATAATTTTCACTGACAGAATGATTGAATCCATGAATACCAATTTCATTTTCGGGTGTATCAAAAACCCTGATGCGCTCTCCGAAATAATCCATCGAATCACAGGTTAGGAAAATGGTTAAAGGTAAATTTAAATCATTGATATCCGAACTAATAGTATTGAGTATGTTTTTTTGTCCTTCCGGATCATGATCTCCCGCCACTTCAAGATCCATTGTTATTAATAC
>JAGPCH010000097.1 GCA_018058125.1 Ignavibacteria bacterium
TGCCCTCGGTCTTCTGATAAGATTAAGGAATCCCATGCCATAGACGAATCCGGGTGCAGCTGTCCTCATGGCGGCATGTCCCAGCGTCATGAATACAAACCCAAGACATAAAATCAGAAGTATCTTATTATCAATGCTTTTTTGCTGGAAAAAATATTTCACCGGGAAAAATACCATTATCATCATAGCTATAATTCCGAACAATCCATGCTCCGCGAGCAATCTCGAATATTCAATATGCGCTGCAGCTTCTATTCCCTGAGTTTCACTCCTGACCTGTGCTGACATTCCTGGACCTACTCCCGTCAAAACGTTATCTTTGAATATTTCAATATCAGCATCAAAAATTTCTAATCTTCCGCTGAATAAATTACTCTTATCTTTATTATACATTGATTCACCTTTGAATCTCATTTCAAGCAAACCTTCACTCGCTTCATTTACATAATTAAATCCTATCATGGAAATTCCTCCTATAATCAGAAAAGCATAAACTACTTTTCCGATCCTCGCCTTGAAATTTGCATCTGTCAATGTCATTATAATTATGCATAGAGCAATTGCAACTATCGGTGAAAGCATTCCTCCTCTTGAGAATGTAGCCAAACCTCTTATCAGAAATCCCAGTAATAATATTATATTTACAAATTGTAATCTGAAAAGTTTAATACCCAGAAAATATGAAATTGCAATGATCAATATCCCGAGACCGAAAATTGTTGATACCTGATTTGGACCAAATCCTCCGCTGGTCTGAAAATTTGATTCAGTTGTAAAAGTTGCTTCTTCAAGACTTCCTGCTCTGAAATATACAAAAATAGACATGGCGGCTATTGGATACAGCATAGCCAGAAGTAATTTTCTTAACTGAGCCGGATTAATGGTTCTTCTGTAAAAATAAATAGCTGATATTCCCAGCGAAAGCGGACCTGATAAATTAAAAGACACATATTGTCTGGAAAGATCAAATGTAGGAAAATCTATACTTGGAATAGATGGTAATAAACAAAGAATGAAGAAAAGAAAAACAAAAGGGAGAGTTTTTTTTCTTTTCTCCACTAAAAATCCAACTGCCAGTAAAAATACTACGGCATATTTACCGTATTCATATCCAAATCCTCCTGAGTTAAGCCTGAACAATACTTCTATTCCAACAACATACGCTGCAAAAATATGAGCAGATCCGTCCCTGTTCTTACTTGCCATGATCTTGTATACTCCGTACATAACGATCATCACAGAATAAAGAGTACTTAGTTTGGAATTCAGAAGCATTACCATAGCAATTGCTATGTTAATAACTAAATAAATCTCGGCTTTGTATGGATTATTTTTCAAGAACTACTTCTCTTGGATATTAATATTAGTTAGAAATTTTTTGCTGTAAAAATAAATAATTTTAACCGAACTTAAACAGCAAAAATATTTGGTTTTATCCGTTCAGGATCTTTGTGTCTAAATCATTTAAATATTTCTTAAATGTAAACAACTCAGCGACTTTAAGACATTCAAGTGACATTGATTTCAACATTGCTCTGTCCTTAATTGCATATTCAATTTTGTTTGCAAGTTCATCAGCATTAATCTCCTTCAGCAGAAATCCGTTTGAATCATTAAAGTATTGCCCTATCGATGATACATCTGATACAATTGGCACGCAGCCGTATGCTGCAGCCTCCGCTATGACTTTTGGAAAACCTTCGGATTCACTCGGCAAAAGTATAAGATCAATTTCTTCGTAAAATTTTTCCATCTCTTTCCTGTTAAGCGATCCTTCGAATCTGAATTTAATATCTATAACTGATGCATCTGCCTCATACTTTTTTCTTTCCGGACTGTCACCCGCGAAAATCATTTCCCCGATTTCTTCTTTGAATTTTACTTTCTTAAAAGCTTCAAGTATAATATCAACGCCTTTATTTTTAGTCAAAGAGCCTGCAAAACCAAATATAAGTTTTTTGCTAAAGTCCTTTCTTAATGCTGTTTCCTTTGCTCTTATAAGCTCTTCATCGTCAAGACAGGGATTCTGAAAATTCAGAATGTGATCCTTCTGCCCCTTCCAGTGTCCGTTTATCGTAACGAAAGAATTCTGAAAATTATTCTCCAGCCACCATTTCTGAAATCTGTAAGACAAAGGCGGATCCTCCATCTGCCAGTTGCCGGCATACTTTACCCATCTGTTTGGTTTTCTTTTAAGACTTAAATAAGGCAGTACATATAGTCCCATTGCAGTCGGAGCTCTGAACTGCACCCAGTCAGTTTTTTTTATTACTTCGTTGATTGTTTGTAAATTAGATATTGCTGTTGTCAGTATTGAGATCTTATCATAAAATTTTTCACCGCCGTATGGCTTGATGGGTATGAATTTGATCTTGTCACTGGAATAACTGAGCGAACTTCCCGGTGCATTCTCCTTGTTTAGCGGCGCAATATGATAAATTTCATCGAATAATTCCGGAAGATGATTTATTTCCCTTACCGTAGGTCCCCAGGCTTTACAGATCCCGTCTTCAATGTAATGAGGAGTGTGTGATATTACAGCCAGTTTCATTTAGATCCGTGCCATAGATTCAGACTGTAAAACATAAGTATCCTCTGATATACACCCGCTCTGCTTATCTCATCATCTGCCGTTCTCTTTTTTTCAAGAACTTCAAATAAAAATTTCACATAATCCGTACTTATGTATTCACTTAAAAAATTTCCGGGAGATAGAATATTTTCTTTGATCAGATTAAAATCTTCCCTGCTTAATGAACTGTCCAGTGGAATTGTAAATCCTTTTTTCGGAGCTTTACTTGTATCCGAAGGATAGATCTTACTGTGAATGTCCCTGAGAATTTTTTTTGTAACTCTAAGATCCGACTTCTGATCGAACGGAATAGACAATGCCAGATCAGTCAGATCTTCATCCAGCAGAGGCACTCTGTATTCGACACTGTTAAGCATTGACATCATATCAGTCTTTCTCAGATAGTCACTCAGCATCTGCTTTCTGAAATAATCAAATACAACTTTTCCTTTGAAACTAGCGGGTTGCTGATCTTCAAAGATCTTATTGTAATTATCGAGACCTGAGGTTGCATCAAACAGAAAGGGACTATTTCCGTTATACATGGTCTTTCTCGGAAACCATGAGTGCCAGTCATAAAGCAATTCACTCTGATCATCTTTCCAGAGATCCGCAATTCTTTTTACTGATCTTTTATGATTTACATTAAGAAGTTTTTCAGCAGCTTTAAGAAATGCATTTCCGCTGCTTTTAAGCAAAGGATTATTATTTAGCTTTTCAATATAAGTAAGCCAGGTCATAGACGGATATCCGTTGTATAATTCATCTCCGCCGTCACCTCCTAAAAGAACTTTAGTGATCTTTCCCGTTGCCTTTGTAAGAAAGTAAACATTCACAGCGGAAGAATCTGCATAAGGCTGATCAAAATTCAAAAGAATCTTATTGAGTGTGTCAAGATTCAATTCCGACTCCACTTCTACAAATTCATGTTTGCCGTTCAAAGTCTTCGAATAAACTTTTGATAATTCTCCCTCATCGTATTCTTCATCTTCAAACTTAACTGTCAATCCTTTTATGTCACTGTCAGACCGGTTTGCAAATGCATAGATCAGAGATGAATCTATTCCTCCGCTGAGCGCAACTGCAACTTCCACATCCGAAGTTAAATTTCTCTTGACAGCAAGTTCAAGATACTTTTCGGTATCTATAGTATTCCTGTTTACATCATGACTATTCTCAGATACAAAATCATATTTTTTGAAACTGCTTTTAATTGTTTGCTGACTGCTGATCTCATAAATACTTCCCGGTGCAAGAGCAATGATCTCATTGTAAACAGTTTCCGGTTCCGGACAATATCCAAGGTTAAGAAAAGTTTTTATCACATTTTCATTTATTGTTATTTTATTTCTGACACTTGGTAAAAGCGCTTTGATCTCAGATCCGAAAATGTGAAAATTGTTTTTACTGAAATAATACAGCGGCTTTATACCGGAAGGGTCTCTGGCAAGGATGATCTTTTGATTCTGCCTGTTGTCATATATAGCAAACGCGTATAGTCCCCTCAGTTTTTTAAAATAATCAGTACCTTCTTTAAGATATCCTTCGAGTACTACTTCCGAGTCCGAATTTGAGTTAAATTTTATTCCGGATAATTCTTTTTTTAATTCCTGATAATTGTAAACTTCACCGTTGTATATTATACTGGCATCTGAATTTGCAGACTTCATAGGCTGATTACCGCTTTCCGAAAGATCAATGATGCTCAGCCTGTTGTGACCAAGATATACATTTTCAAACAATTCTTCCCTGCTGCTGTCAGGACCTCTGTGAGCAATTGCTTTTAATCCTTTTGAAAGTAACGGTTGTATTACTTCTAGTCTTTTATCAAAATCAACCGCTCCTAAAAATCCGCACATATTTTTTTATTATTATTTAATGTCATTTATTGCAGTAATGTATCTCTTAACTATCCCTGACCAGTGATGCTGTAAAGCCCACTCTCTTGCATTTTTACTGAACTCAGAATAATTTTCCGAAATTAATTTCACAGCATTTAATATATCATCGGGATCTTTCGGATCGACAAGCATTCCGCTGACTCCATTATTTATTGAATCTTCCAGTCCGCTGCTTTTCGAACCAATGGCAGGTAATCCGAAATAGTTCGCTTCTATTACAGCTATGCCAAATCCTTCAAAGTCACCGCTTGTCTGCGTTTCACTTAACAAAATAAAGATATCGCTTTTACTCAGTATCTCTATTTTCACTTTATCAGAGACCTGTCCTGTAATCTTTACTATATTACTGAATGCTTCCTCATCAAAATATGTTTTAACCAGCGAAAGATCGGCATGCCTTCCGACAATATTATATTTCAGTTCCGGATATTCCTTTAACAGTTTTGGTAATGCTTTGAAAACATTATGATGACCTTTTCTTGGCCAGACTGTTCCGACTGTGACAAGATCAAGTTTGCCTCCGTTTGAATTTTTTTCATGAAGTGAAATCCCATCCATATCATCCAGATCAAATCCATTTGGAATTACTGTAATTTTTTCCGGAGAGATCTTTGCTTTGATAAATGTCTTTGAAAAATTTGATACCGGTACCACAAGATCAGACTTCTCTAGCGCTTTATTTATCAGACCTCGCTGAATCACTTCACTTGTGTTGATGTCACCACCGTGAACTATCGAAATGAATTTAGCTCTGTATTTTTCCCTGGAAAGCATAGCACAGCAAAACAATGCAAACCTTCCTGAGAAAATCACATGAGTGAAATTCCCTTCTCTTAAATTCTTCTTTATGTGACTGATCCGTTCGAGATAGGTCTTAACTCTGTTACCATATCTCTCAAACCTTGTGATCTCAAAATTCTGTAATTTATCAAAATTTTCTGATTCAGCTTTTCCTGTGTAATCAGAAACTGTCAGAACTTTTATTTCTTTACCATTAATTTTTAGATATTTAGCAAGATTATAAGCATGATTTCCGATACCGCCCGGACCGGGAGGAAATTCAGATGTTATCATCAGGAATTTATCAGAGCCACTCAATCCTGTCTCCTTCCTTTAACATTTTGGAAGATCTGCTCCATGATATGCCGAGTTGTATCAACAGTAAAGGGAATATAAATACCGCAACCAGCGCGCTTAGAGGATACAGATATTTTTTACTTTTCCATTTATATGGAATCAGTGAAGGATACATCCCGAGTATGAGCGCATTCATGACATAGCTAACCGGGAAATATTTTCTGTAATAATATAACACACTTGGTATTGGTCTCGGAGCAAAAAAATTTTTCGGTCTGAAAGCATCCCATGAACCCAGCTCCCGCAATCCGCCTGTACCGATTTTCAAATGTATTCTCTTTGCCATCGGATTTGAAATGCTTCTGAACCCCGCAAGGAAAGCTCTCATGCCAAACTCTCCGTCACCCATTCTTTGCTTATCAAACTGTCTGTCAAACATTCCTGTTTTCAGAAATACTTCTCTCTTTACCAATGCATTTCCGGAATCAAACTGATCAGCCCATCTGAAAAAACTGTAATTTTCAGGAATGCTGTCACCGGTCGTGGAAAGTGAAACTCCGGCTGAAATATCCGCTTTGAAATAATCCAGACTCTTTAAATGCTGATAAACCCAGTCTTTATCAACTCTCGAGTCATCATCAAAAAATAGGAGATAGTCACCTTTGCAGTTCCTGACAGCTTCATTTCTCGAAAGCCACTGTCCTTTACCTTTCTGAAAAATTACTTTCAGATTAATTTTAAAATTATCGTAAAATTTTTTATCAGGGTCATCTGTCTGATCGATTATTACAATTTCTATATTCTCATAATCCTGTTTCTCAAGATCTTCTATTACATCT
>JAGPCH010000098.1 GCA_018058125.1 Ignavibacteria bacterium
CTCCAATACAGATCATGAGTTAAGCGGAATTTATTCCGTAAACCCAGAGGGAAACAATGTTACTCAGCTGATAAGCGGTATCGCAGTCAATCCAGACTGGTCGCCGGATGAAAGTCGTATTGTATTTTCTCAATTTAATGATCTTTATATCTGCAGTTATACCGGAGACAGTATAGTCAGATTAACATTCGGGAGTATCTCAAATGATCCGGAATGGAGCTACTCGGGAGATCTGATCGCATATAACAGATCAAATTCAGTTTCAATGTCTGATATTTTTGTGATACGACCTGACGGTTCGGGTGAAACATTTATTGACAGTAATGGAAAATATCCTTTCTGGGTCACCGGGGATACTTCCATTATATATTTCAAACAAATAAATGAAGGTGAATATAACTCGCAAATTGGAGATTCACTTGTCCAATATTTTTTTAAAACCGGAAGCATAAATACCATTGCAGTGTTGTCAGGGGATGAATATAAGTATAACAGTTATCCGAATATGACAGATAATGGTATAATTTTCTGCTCAAAGAATAAAAGCGGTTATTCGTATATTTATAAAATTGATCTTAACGGACAAAATATTATCAGATTAACAGAATCTCAGGGTTATTCTCCTGACTTTTGTTTGACTAATTATAAAATTGCTTATACTAACCGAAGCAGAGGTAACGGAAGATTATGGATCATGGATCAGAACGGTACCAACAAAACTCAATTAACTTATTAACAGATTCTATAATATAATGCTTATTGATTTTTATTAACTGATTTTAACTATTAACTACTAACTATTAACTCTAATTGAAGATCCCACCGGAAAAATTTGATGAAATATCCTCGGCAAATGACATTGTAGATGTTGTTTCAGGTTATATTCAGGTAAAGAAAAAAGGCAAATCCTTTCTTGCTCTTTGCCCATTTCATCCGGATAAAAATCCGTCTCTTCACATATCTCAGGCTAAACAGGTTTACCATTGCTTCTCCTGTAAATCGAGCGGAAATGTATATACATTTGTACAGAATTTTGAGAAGATAACCTTCATGGAAGCGGTTCAAAAGCTGGCGCTTCGGGCAGGCATTCAGCTGAATTTAAATTCAAAAGATCCTGATCTCTCCAATGAACTTTCTAAACTCTTTGAAATAAACAAAGCATCTGCAAAATTTTTTCACAGAAATCTCAAAAATCTTTCGGGAAATGAAAAAGAATTTATTATGGGGTATCTGGATGAAAGGAAAATTGACTTTAAGCTGGCAGAAAAATTCGGAATAGGATATTCGCATAAGAGCTGGGATAGTCTGATGAATTATTTTATGGAGGATGAAATTTTTACAAAGCCCGAGCTTGAAAGATCCGGTGTCCTGGTACATAAGGAAGATGACAGCAATGCTGATAAATATTATGACCGGTTCAGAGGCAGACTCATGTTCCCGATCTTCAGTGAAAATGATAAAGTTGTTGGATTCGGCGGAAGAAAATTATACGAAGATGATCTCGGCGGTAAATATATAAATTCACCCGAATCAAAAATTTACAATAAAAGTAAAGTTCTGTACGGACTTAATTTTGCAAAAGAAAAGATCCGTTATTATGATTATGTAATAATTGTAGAAGGATATATGGATCTAATATCTCTTCACAAATTTGGAATTGAAAATGTCGTCGCATCAAGCGGTACGGCGCTTTCTGAAGATCAGGTGAATCTGATCTCCCGTTATACCAAGAACATTTGTCTTCTTTTTGATTCTGACCTTGCCGGCATAAAAGCCGCTAAACGCGGTATAGAAATCATTCTGGAAGCAGGTCTGGAGCTTTCTGTAATCTCACTTCCTGAAGGTGAAGACCCGGACAGTTTTTTAAATAAATATGATAAAACTGAATTTGAGAAATATGTCTCCGGCAGAAAATCAGTCATAAATTTTATTTCGGATCTTTACACAAAAGAAAATAAACTAAGCTCCGTAGAAGATAAAACAAATTTCATAAAAGAGATTATTGGATACATTGGTAAGATTCAGGATAAAATTAAAAGAGCATTCTATATAAAAGAGATAGCTGAATTATATTCATTATATGAATCAGATCTCAGAGATGAACTTGAAAAAACACTTAAAGAAAATAAGCCAAAACCATATCTCAGATCTTCCGTCATAATTCCTGAAAAGAAATCCACTAATGGCAGCAGCGGAAAGGTTGTAATCCTTCCGGAAGAGCATGATATTATTGATCTTTTCATTCATGGAAACGAAGAAGTATTAAACTATCTGGAAAATAATCTTGAAACCGGTTTTATTAAAAATCCAACCGTATTGAAAATTGTAGAATATTTTCTTGATGAATACATAGATTCCGGTAAGATCGAATTTTCAAAATCTCTTAATGATATCGAAAGTGAAGATGCAAAGATATTGATTTCAACAATTGCAGTGCCTCGTCACGAACCAAGTTATTTCAAAAGCAATTCAAGGGATCATCTGCTTAATAAAGGTGTGCAGATGGAATACAGTTTGAAATATGCTAAGGATGTGATAAAAAAAATAAAACTTCGTCAGCTTGAAGAAGACCGCCTTACTTTAAAAAAATATCCGGACAAAATACTCGAGGTTTTTGAGATAACTAAAAAGATAAATGAGTTAAAAAAAAGTCCTTAATGAAACTGATTTTTATAATTTACCGGAAATAGGAATTCTTTGAATCCTTTCGGTCCTTTAAACGTTTAACATCAGGAATTTTCAATAATTAAAACAAAAACAATTCAAGACATTATGTTCTCTATTGAACCTATCGCATTTGTAAAAAACAACAGAAAAACTGCCGAAGATGACTTTTGGGGAGATGAAGTTTCGGAAATAGCTATTAGTAAAAAAATTTCAGAGAAGAGTCTTATAGGAATTACTGATTTCTCACATCTTGAAATCATATTTTATTTCCATCTCGCAGATCCTTCCGGGATAAGCATTTCTTCATCGCATCCCAGAGGTAACAAAGAATTTCCGGAAGTCGGGATATTTTCCCAGAGAAGAAAGGCAAGACCGAATTTACTTGGTACTACAATTGTCAAACTTATAAAAGCCGAAAAGAATGTACTGACTGTATCCGGACTGGATGCAATAGACGGAACACCTGTAATTGATATAAAACCTGTATTCAAAGAGTTTCTACCCCGTGAGAAAATCATTCAGCCTGAATGGACTTCTAGATTAATGGAAAAATACTGGGGTTGAGAATTTTAACTTATTCTGTCTATTTTTTTTCCCCTATATTATTACAAAACAATATTGATAATCAATCAAATTCTACTATTATAAATTTTTATAAAAGAATGTTATATTAAAATTTATTTGATTAATTTTGACAAACAAAAAATAAATGCCACAGTTAAAGAGAAGGGATGTCAGAATTAAAATAATGCAGACTTTATATGCTCACGAAATGTCAAAAGAGCCAATCAGTAAAGTCAAGGCTGACCATCTGTCAGAGGTCAAAGACAGAGAGAATTCGGAGTTTGCAGACAACCTTATTAATTATGTTCTTAAAGATAAAGAGTTATTGGATTCTTACATCCTTGATAAAGTAGTAAATTGGGAAATTGAAAGAATGGCATTCGTGGACAAGATTGTTCTTCGGATGGGTGTAGCTGAGCTTCTGTATTTCCCCGATATACCGCCGAAGGTTTCTATTAACGAAGCAATTGATATTTCCAAAGAATACTGTACAAGAAACAGCGGAAAGTTTGTAAACGGAATTCTTGATGCAGTCCTCGATGAGTTAAAAAAAGATAATAAGATCAATAAGACAGGCAGAGGATTGATCAATGTTAAGAAAAAGAAAAAAACTGCGAAATCTGTCTAAATGTAATAAAAAATAAATAGTATTTTCTTAGGTTTCCATTTTATTTTTAACCCGGACATTTTACCTGAATGACATTTCACAAAAATGACAAGAAAATAATAAATGCCTGGTGTATCTATGACTGGTCAAACTCAGTATATTCACTCGTTATAACTTCCGCCATATTTCCGATCTACTTTCAAAACATTACTTCAGTAAAAGATTCGAACGGACTTGTTATTAAAGATACAGTTTCCTTCTTCGGGTTTGAAATTATAAACTCGGTTTTGTATTCATATTCATTATCATTTTCTTTTTTACTGATTGCACTCATAAGCCCCGTATTATCTTCAATTGCAGATTACTCCGGCAGTAAGAAAATGTTTATGAGGATATTCTGTTATTTAGGAGCATTTTCCTGCTCAGCTTTATTTTTTTTTACCGGAGATACACTTGAGCTTTCTATGATACTTTTCATACTGGCTAGTATAGGTTTCAGTGGCAGCATAGTTTTTTATAATGCATATTTGCCGGAGATAGCCACTGAAGACAGATTTGATAAAATAAGCGCCCGGGGATTTGCCCTTGGATATTCCGGAAGCATTATACTTCTGATTTTCAATCTTTCCATGATCTTGTTTCCTGAATTTTACGGCATAAGTTCTGTCGGCATTGCAACGCGGATTTCATTTCTTACTGTTGGCTTGTGGTGGTTTGGGTTTGCCGCTTACACTTTTCATTATCTGCCTAAAGACATTTATCATAAAAAACCCCAGGGAAATTATTTCCTTAACGGCTTCAGGGAATTAGGAAAAGTCCTGAGAGAGTTGAAGAATCAGAAAATGCTGAAACAATTTTTACTTGCATTCTTCTTTTACAACATGGGAGTTCAGACTGTTTTATATCTTGCTACTATTTTCGGGGATAAAGAGCTCGGACTTTCAAGTGAGTTGTTAATTGCCACTATACTTGTACTTCAGTTAGTTGCTGTTGCAGGATCATATTTATTTTCATTTATATCGGGAAAGATCGGGAATATTTATGCTTTGATGATCTCAATATTATTCTGGATCACTGTTTCCGTTCTTGCTTACTTCATTACAACGGCTGTACAGTTTATACTCGTAGCAGGACTTGTCGGTCTTACTATGGGAGGGATTCAGGCATTATCAAGATCAACATATGCAAAGATAATTCCGGATGATACGACTGATCATGCGTCATATTTTAGCTTTTATGATGTTTCGGAAAAAGTTTCAATTGTTATTGGAACTTTCCTGTATGGATTTATTAATCAGCTGACCGGAAATATGAGAGTAAGTTCATTGGTTCTTTCTGTGTTTTTTATTACCGGATTAATATTTCTAAGTAAAATTCCGTCAAAAAAAATATATACTTCAAATATCAGCACTTAAAAGTAAAAAGAAATTAATATGAATTTTTTAAAATAAAATCAGATTACTATTATTAAAGATATTACAATAAGAAAATTTTAAAAGGAGAATCGTTTTTGATAACTGCAAATGAAACACCTGAAGAATTAACAATAGAATTTGAAAATCTTATCAAACTTCTTGATGATGAGGATGAAAATATATACGGAAGTATAAAAGAAAGATTTATTTCTCACGGTAACCCGTCATCAGAGTTTCTTAGGAATTATTCGGGTAGTGAAAATATTCTTGTTAAAAAAAGAGCATCTGAAATCATTTCTATAATTAATTTCGAAGATACAGAACAAAAATTTCTTAGACTTATAGAACGGGATGATCCTGATATTCTTGAAGAAGCAGTATTTCTTATTGCCGCAATGAACTATCCAGGAATCAGTATTAACGAATATGGTTCACAGCTTGATTTAATCGCTAAAGAAATTGATCAGCTCTTGAAGAGTTCAGATATTCCGGATAATATTAATATTCTTGATACTTTAAACATTATAAATGAATATCTTTTTTTTAAAAAAGGATACAAAGGTAATGAGGAAAATTATTATGATCCAGATAACAGCTATATGAATAAAGTAATGGATGATAAAAAAGGGATTCCTATAACTTTGTCAATTTTATATTTATTTATAACAAGAAGACTTGGACTACCTGTTTATGGTTTAAGCCTTCCAGGACATTTCATCCTTAAATATGCCGATGAAAAGGAAGAATTTTTTATAGATCCCTTTAACAAAGGAATAATTATATCTGTAAAAGATGCGCAAAATTTTATAAAAAAAATCGGCATGACAGATGAAGAGTTTAAAGGAATTCCATATCTAAAGAACTCGACAGACCGGGAAATTATTTTAAGAGTAATGAGAAATCTTTCCGGTATATATAAAAAAACCGGAGATTTACTTAGAATGGAACAAATAGAAAAAATTATGTCTTATTTTGTATGATAAAATTATGAAACGGATTTTAGTATCTTTACTTATTCTTCTTCTTTGTTGTTCACAGATTTTTCCTCAGGATGAAATTGAACTTGTTGAAAGTGTTCCCGCCGAGACTACTTTAAACC
>JAGPCH010000099.1 GCA_018058125.1 Ignavibacteria bacterium
GGAAATCCGCCGCTGACCTGAGACCAGTTATCGCCGGAATTTGTCGAGACATACATTCCGGAAAATCTGCCGCCGTATTTTACATAGTCTTCTCTGCGCTGTCTTTCCCACATTGCAGCAAATACTTTAGAAGGATTTTGCGGATCGACTTTTACATCGATAGCACCGACTGAGTCAGAAAGATAAAGTCTTTTCTGCCAGGTAAGTCCACCGTCATTTGATTTATAAATTCCCCTCTGTGAATTTTTACGGCGTGTCCAGCCTCCTGCTGCTGCATAAATTTCCTGATTGTTTAAAGGGTTGATAGAAATGTTTCCGATTGTATATGAACTGTCGAGACCTGAAAAAATCCAGTTCGTTCCGCCGTTGGTGGATTTATAAATTCCCGTACCGGGATAATAACTCCGGAGTGAATTAGATTCACCCGTTCCGCAATAAATAGTTTCCGGATTCACGGGATCAATTGCAACTGCTCCTATGGAAGATGTATTCTGTTCATCAAAGACGCTTGACCAGTTCTGACAAAAATCAGTTGACTTCCACAAGCCGCCGTTTGCAGTTCCTGCATATACTGTCTGCGGATCTGAAGGATGAATGGCTGCTGTGGTAATTCTACCTTCAATATTAACCGGACCTGCATAGCTCCAAGCCGAGGATCCATCTGTCTGGATGTAGCTCATATTGTTTTTCACATACTCAATTGACTTCAGATATTCATCCTGAGGAATTTCATCAAAAGGAAAAGCTCTTTGCTTTGCAAACCAGTCTTCTGCAGGAACGAATCCGGGACCGGTTTCAATCCTATCCTTATCATCTGTTTCTTCCGGATCTTTATCAAAAAAATTATCGGCAGGAATTAAATATATAAACGCAAATATTAAAGCAGTCGAAATTAGTATCAGATAAATTTTCATTTCCGATTAAAATTAATATTACAAAAAATTTAAGTATTATTACTCAGCTATCCGCTTCTGATCATATTTCTCAAAAGCCCATTTCAATGCAGGCGGTGTAATGAAAGTTGTAAGTATTACAATAATGATCACAGCGGAGAACAAAGCTCCGTCAAGTACTCCGAGCACTTTTCCGATACTGGCAAAAATAAGACCAACTTCACCTCTTGGCACCATTCCAATTCCAATTATCTTCTTATCCATTCCTTTAGCAAATATACCGGATACGAGTTTACCGGCTATAGCTACTACAGTCAGAGCTAATGCAACACCGAGAATATTGAAATTTAAAAAAGCAGAGAGATCGACCTGAAGTCCCATTATTACAAAAAAGACCGGTGCGAAGATTGCTTCGATAGGCTGAATGACTTCCATGACCGAACTTTTTTTATTCTTTAAAGCATCATTGAAATACTCTTCCTTGATGATCAGTCCCGCAGCAAAAGCACCGACTATGCTTGCAAGACCGATCATATCACTGAGATAAGCCAGGATCATTAGCAGAGCAAACGGAAAAAGAAGACGGATATTTTTATTGTCAATTATGGCAGCGATCTTGATCTGCTGTCTTAACAATTTTGCACCAACGAATAGTGTAATGCCGAGAAATGAAACAGCTTTTAATAAGATCATTCCTACTGTTACAATTTCAACTGACCCGCTGGAAATTATTCCTGCCACGACAGCAAGAATGATCAGTCCGAGAATATCATCAATCACAGCCGCTCCAAGCACTATCTTTGCTTCTTTAATATGAAGCTTTCCCATATCTTTAAATACTCTTGCGGTAATGCCGATACTTGTAGCGCATAGAGCGGCTCCGATAAACAAATAAAAATTCGGATCATGACCGGGAAGCAGTAATTTGGACGTAAAATATCCAAGTATTGAAGGAACCACAACGCCAATAACGGCAGTAACTAATGCAGGACCTCCTACCTTTACCATATCTTCAAAATTAGATTCCAGACCGACGGCAAATAAAAGTATGAGCACTCCCAGACTGGAAAAAAGAAATATTGCATCAATGGTCATCTTGTATGAAGGAAATTCAGGACTTTCCATTATTTCTATCATATCCTTTTGATGATTTGTTACTTCCGTGGAATCGTTAAGAAAATTATTCCGGACTGCATCACTCCATGTAATATTATCCTCAAGATTACTTTCTATTACATTGTTCACTTCATCCTGATGTCTTATCAAAGTCATAATCGGTGAATTCAGTTGAAATAAAATGATACTTATTATTACGCCCGCTACGAGCTCGCCCAGTACCGGAGGCTGATTAACTTTCTTTGCAATGTATCTGCCTAAGACTGCGCCGATAATAATCACAAATAACAGAATATAGATCGGAGCATACTTGTCTCCTGAAGAAGCCTTTACACAATTCTCAATTCCGGGTGAACTATTTATTATATTGTTTTGTGAAAACTGCGTACCTGTGATAATATTAGATTCAGACAGAAACTGAAGAATGGAAACTAACAAAATAGTCGAAAAGACAAGAGATGTTATTTTATTCAGCATGATCAGTTCTTAAGAAAACCTGAAATTAATTTAATGACGTTTTCCAGCGCATCCGTTGTTCCGGCAAACGGGTGAACTGCTCCGAATGTATGTCCTGTATTTTTAATTAAACTCAGAATTGTGGAATCTTTAAGTTCGGGATAAACTTCAATCCTTCTGGAATAAAGGTCTTCAGCATTTGAATAATCCACTGTGATATCCTGTTCGCCGTGAATAAAAAGTACGGGTACAGAAATCTTTGTAATGGCTTTTTGAATGTCCAGCCTGTCCGGATTATTTTCAATATCTTCCATCAGTGTATAATCCATTCTCATCATCTGATTTGTCCGTGAATTCATGACCTCAAAAAATCCGGCTTCTTTCCATTTGGATTTTAATGCATCGCTGTATCTGTCAAAATTATTTACAGTCGAAAGCGCAATGAGCTTTGTGACTCTTTTATCTTCTGCGGTTTTTAAAATTGCAATTCCCCCGCCTCGCGAATGACCGATCAGAGTTACGTTATTTGTATCATAACCGTAATCCGATGAATTTTTATTTTCAAAAAAATGATCAATGACAGAGCCGAGATCATCCAGTTCCCGTGTAAAAGTATTTTTCGCAAAAAGATCAAGTCGGGTAAAATCACTTTGCTCTTCTTCCCTTTTACCTGTTCCATTATAGGAATAATTAAAAGACACGCAGAAATAATTTTCTTCTGCAAGCTTATCCATCATATACGGAAAACATCCCCAGTCCTTGAAGCCTTTAAAACCATGGCAGAGAATAACCAATGGTTGTTTTTCCTGACTCTCTGTAAATCTGAGATCAGTATTCAGTTCATCCCCGTGCCGGTTTTTTATTTTAATTGAAATTTTTTTTACAGTACTATCTGACATATTAAAAATATTAATTAATTCTAACTGATAAATTTTACAAACTCATAAACATGACTACATGTTCGCCAAGTCCTTCGGGAACAAACACCTCTCCAATTCTCTTCATGCCCATTTTAACATAAAAGTTTTCGGCTGTTGTTCTGGCATTGCACCAAAAAATTTTTCCATTATTTTCTCTTATGTGTTCAATGCATTTATTCATAAGTTCTTTTCCAAAACCCATCCCTCTGCACTCTTCTAAGGTTGCCATTCCCCGAAGCCGCCATGATTCAGGTTCATCAATCCCTGAATATTGATCTTTATAAAGTGAAGCAATTCCCGAAAGTATGTCATTTTCAAACAAACCAAAATGAACTGTAGAAAGATCATCATCTCCGGGATAAATAAGTTCTTCGGGCTTCTGATGAGGACGAAGAATAAGCTGTCTTAAACTTCTTGTATCCTCTGCATTGATTGTTTTAATTACCATAGAATTGTTGGAAACGGGATAGTTTGACTAAACATTATTAAAAAGAGATCAAAAAGTGTTTTGGAAAATTTAAGTTTTAATGATTTAAATTGTAATGAATATTTTTATATAATAATAAATTTTATTTCACATCCGTCCAAAACGTTTTCATTACAATAAAATAAAAATTTAATGATTTATTAAACTAGTAAGCTGATAACAATCGTAATAAACCCTCTGCAAATCCTTTCTTTTTAAAAAAGTTATCTTAAAACTTAAGGATATTTTTAAACGCAGAGTCACAAAGAAGCAGAGACTTTAATTTTTACGTTTTCTTTGCTTCTCTGCACATCTGCGTTAAATTTGTATTAGTTTTGAGACAATCCTGAATTGGTTAGTAAAGGTTGATGGCAAGGTGAGGTTATTTTCGTGAAAGGGAAAATTATACTTGAATATAAATCGTAAACAAATTTTTTAGCACGTATAAAAATCGATTTGGACAGCTTGATTTTATTTGGGTTAGTATCAGAAAAAATTGAAAATTTAATTTTAAGACAGAATACTTCGTTGTTTAAAAATACTATTATGAGTATTTTTAATTTCTAATAAATTTAAAATAAAATGGAAACAACAGAACCAACATTACACAAGTTTGATATTATAGAAGCTGAAAGTATAGTCGTACGATTTTCAGGAGATTCAGGCGACGGGATGCAGCTTACAGGAATGCAGTTTACGGATACCACAGCTTTTTTAGGCAAAGACCTGAGTACTTTTCCGGAATTTCCGGCAGAGATCCGCGCTCCGGCAGGAACACTTGCAGGTGTTTCCGGTTTTCAGGTACACTTTGGAAGCAAGGAAATTTTTACAGCCGGTGATGAATATGATGTACTTGTAGCCATGAATGCTGCTGCTCTCGGAAATGATCTTAAGAATCTGAAAAAAGGCGGAATCATTATTACAAATACTGCAGGATTTGACGAGAAGAATTTAAGGCTTGCTGAATATGCAGCCGGAGTAAATCCTCTCGAAGACGGGTCTTTAGAAAATTATCAGGTATATAAAATTGATGTTACCAGACTGACAAAAGATGCGCTGAAAGATATGGGATTAAGTAATAAAGAGATCGAACGTTCCAAAAATATGTTTGTACTTGGAGTTCTTTACTGGATGTTTGACCAGTCACCGGACTACACATTAACTTTCATTCAGGAAAAATTCGCAAAGAATCAGTTGATCGCCGACGCAAATATAAAGGCATTAAAAGCCGGAATGAATTACGGAGATACAACAGAAATTTTCACTACCCGATTTAAAATAAATCAGTCAAATCTTCCATCCGGAACATACAGGAGCATAACAGGGAATCATGCAACTGCGATCGCGCTTGTTGCAGCATCGGAGAAATCCGGATTACCGTTATTTCTTGGTTCGTATCCTATCACCCCTGCTTCGGATGTTTTACATGAACTGTCTAAATACAAAGAATTCAGCGTAAGAACATTTCAAGCGGAGGATGAGATAGCAGCCATTTGTTCTGCAATAGGAGCTTCATACGGAGGAAGTCTTGCAGTAACTTCAACATCCGGACCCGGCATGTCATTAAAGACAGAAGCAATGGGACTTGCATTAATGCTTGAGTTACCGCTTGTCATACTTAATATTCAGCGTGGCGGACCTTCGACCGGATTGCCTACGAAGACCGAACAATCGGATCTGCTTCAGGCAATGTACGGAAGACACGGTGAATCTCCGCTTCCTGTAATTGCTTCAAATTCACCGGCTGATTGTTTCTATACTGTTTATGAAGCATGCAGAATAGCAGCAGAGCACATGACTCCGGTCATTGTTTTAAATGATGGTTATATTGCTAACGGTTCAGAGCCCTGGAGATTTCCTGAAGAATCTGAGTTAGATCCAATAACAATTAATTTTACAACAGCTACCAATAATAACGGAGGTGTTTTTCTTCCATATAAACGCGATGAAAAATTGTCCCGTCCCTGGGTGACTCCGGGAACAAAAGGACTCGAACACAGGATCGGCGGACTCGAAAGAGAGAATGAAACCGGAGATATTTCCTATGAAGCTGAGAATCATGAGATTATGGTAAAACTTCGCGCGGCAAAGATAGAAAAAATAGCAGATTACATTCCTCTGCAAACCATCGATACCGGGAAAGAGAATGCGAAAGTATGTGTTCTCGGATGGGGTTCTACTTACGGTTCAATAAAGTCAGTATCGCTTGATCTGTTAAAAGAAGGTTATGATGTAGCACATGTTCATTTAAGATATTTGAATCCGTTTCCTAAAAATCTCGGCGAATTGTTAAGCGGATTTGAAACTATACTTATTCCTGAAATGAATAACGGACAGCTTATAAGGTTGATCAGAGATAAGTATTTATTACCGGCAGTCGGATTGAACAAGATCAAAGGTCTGCCATTTACAACAAATGAAATCAGAGTAAAAGTATTAGAATTATTAAATAAATAAATCATGTCAGAAATTATAGAAGTACCGGTCATTGAAAAATTAA
>JAGPCH010000100.1 GCA_018058125.1 Ignavibacteria bacterium
GGATTAACTGCATTATAAATCGTTTTAATTATTCCTAACCTTTTCATTGAAGTTGTTTCCCATTCCTTTAAAAGGTTTTCGTATCCCGGACCATGACACTTTTCACACGCGCTGCCTTTAGCCTTTGATGTGTTTATGTCATTTTTATCCACTTCATGAAATATGTGACATCCTTTACAGTTTATCCCGCTCATAAACATAGAGCTTGGAGATTTCTCAACATCGAATCCGTTCTGCCCGCTAACCAGACTTACCTGAGATAAATGAGCGTTTTCATGACAACTGTTACAATCCGGACTTGCATTGGGATCCATCTGCTGGATCTTATGCTCTATAGGCGAATGACAGTTTGCACAATCAAGACTGTGCTTGCTTATATGAGTACTGTGAATAAGTTCAATATCATCATATTTACCCAGCCTGTCTTCTTCAAAATGGCACTGGAAGCATCTCTCTTTTCCAACTGCGCCATTTCCTGAAACAGTATTATTGTGACACGACTTACAATCTATCTTGTTTTCTACAACCGATGAATGATTATATCTTAGATTTACAAGTTCTTCTTTTGATTTTTCATTAAATTTATGACAGGTACTGCAGTCAGAAAGCTTGTCAAATTTATGTTCGGGATCATCTGATTTCTTAAAATGACAGTTGTTGCATGTTGATTCCGTAACTTCCATATGTGTACCCTGCACGATCTGAGAATGACAGCTGACGCATTTCAGATCTTTTCCCCGTTTCTGTTCATTAAGATGATCCTTATGACTGAATGATATTCCTTTAAAATCATAGGTAGTGTCTGAAAGCGATTGCTTCTCATGGCACCCCGAACGGGCGCAAGTGTTATCCGGTATCTCAGCTACCGGTTTTCTTTTTTTATAAGTTAATGAAACATAACTTACGATCTGAACCAGACCGTTCAATTTACCTTTAATCGTTCCCGTTAATCCGGGTTCGAAATGACATTCCACACAGTCAACTTTATTATGCTCTGATGTCTTCCAGCTCTGATAAAATGATTCCATGTAATGACAAGTCGGACAAAATGAAGGCCGTGATGTATATTCGGCAGCAATTGCAAATAACACTGTAAATGTAAAAAGATAGACTCCGGACATTAGAAATAACCTTTTCCAGCCTTTTACATTCTTAAAGAGCCATCGCTTTTTTACAACTTTCAGATTATCATCTGCAGGTTTAATATCTTTTTCATTATCCATAATTGTTGTTAAGGATTAGCTTAATCTTAGGATTTTTGAGATTCTTCTGAATTTTCAGGTACTTCCGGTACTTCAAGTTCCTCTATTTCCTCAAGTTCACGAGGATGCTCATGTTCCATTTCTTCTTTTGTCAGATAGCCTGAAAGCCAGGCTTTGTTCATTGGAGCTACATCCGGATTCATAAAAATAAAATAAAAATGCCATACAAGTATTGCCAGACTTGCAAGAATTGCTTCATAATAATGAATAGCCGTTGCGATATCCATTCCTGTATTTGAAATATATTTAAAGAAAAAATCCTTGAACCATAATACGAATCCGGTCAAGCCCATTATGACCGTTCCCCATACTACAGCCCAGTATTCCATTTTTTCAATATAGCTGAATCTGCCAAATCGTGGCTTTACTTCTGATTTTCCTACAAGGTATTTCATTGATCCCGTAAATTCCGAGATATCGCTTTTCCTTGGCAAAAAATCCATTACCAGCTTTCTTCCTTTGTTACTGAAAGAGATATACACCAGATGATAAACCGATGCAACAATCAGAACAACCGATGCAACTCTATGAATTATGCTTCTTGCTTCAAAAGCATTTTCACCTATAATATAAACTATCCATTTAACCCACCAGGCTTCGGGAAACTTTAACCAGAAACCTGTAATTACAAGAACTATGAAACTGATAAGCAGCAGAAAATGCTGTATCCTTTCATTCTTCGACATCCTTAAATACTTTTTCTCTTCGCTCATGCTTTTCTTTTTAACTGTTTCTTTTTCCTGTAATCAAGAACATTATGAATTACCATAAATCCAATAATTCCGAATATCATTAGCAAATAAAATCTCGTGACCCAGTATGTCCATGGCGAGTCTTCCTTTATGTTCGTCAAATGGATCTTAGATGAAATAAGTATTTCACTTGCTCCCGGATGACACTGACCGCATGTTTCAGGGAGATTCTTTTTATTAATTGAAGATAATGAATCTTTTGATGTTCTAATGTTATGATTTCCGTGACAACTTTCGCAATTAGCAGCTTCCTTCAGTCCGCCTCTTGTTGCAAGTCCGTGAAAACTTTCTTTGTATGACTCGCTGATCTTTGTCGGAAGCTGATTTCTTTCCACCATTTCCACTGATGCATGACAATTTGAACATAAATTAATCAGATCATTTGATTTCTCAAGTTTGTTATCAATGTTTTTTGTTAATATACCGTGATTTCCATGACAGTTATTACACGTAGGAGCATCTTTATTTCCTTCAATTACACCTGTATGATGAATACTGCCGGAATAAGCCTCTAGCTCTTTTACATGACATCCTGATTCACCGCAGGTATTCGCTAGGTTCATTTTATTGATCTTTGATTCGGGATCATCATAAGGAGTCATCTCATGAGCACCGTGACAATTAGAACAGGTCGGTGCATCATTGTTACCATCTTTCAATGCCTGATAATGTACACTTTTTTCATAACCTGTTATTAACTCTTCTTCACCTTTATAATTCTTGTGAGGAATCTTTCCGTCTTTATGGCAACTCAGACATTTATCAGCAATATTCAATTTTGAAAAATCATCAGAAAGCAACGTGCTCTGAATGCCATGTTCACCATGACAATCTGTACAGGAAGGAGCATCTTTGTTTCCCTTCATCAGCTCCTCTCCATGTTTGGACTTTTTGAATTTCACAATTACATCAGAGTGACATTTACCGCAAGTCTCTATCTGACGGGCTCTCGCTGTTGCTGATTTCGGATCATCCGGACTTTCTATCTTATGATCCCCGTGACAGTCAACGCATCCGGCTGCTTCATGTTCGCCTTTGCGGAGCGACGCATGTACACTTGTTTTATATTCAGCTACAAATTTTGCCGAGCCTTTTGCATCTCCCGGAAATAATTTTTCATTCAAATGACAATTTAAACAACCCTCGGATTCTATTGAAACTTTACTCCTCAATACATTATGCGCACCGTGACAGTCTGTACAAACCGGAGCATTCTTGTTTCCGCCTTTTAAAACCGTATGATGAACACTGTTATTTAGCGCCATTTGATTTGCGCTGTGACAGGTTCCGCATACTTTTGTAACTTCTGACTTCGAAATTTTAACCGAGTTATGCCCTCCGTTGTGACAATCATCACATCCTATATTTTTTTTGGCGTGAATACTTGAACTGAATTGCTGTATGTTTTTAGATTTATGACAGCTCAGACAATTCTTAGTCTGATCAATTTCCTTAACCGGTTTTACATCATGTTTTGAGTGACAATCATAACAGTTAACCTGATTATGAACACTTTTTTCTAATCCCTTCAGATCATCATGACAGGTTTTACAATCTACTTTCGCACTTGTTTTAGAATGTGGAATCTCATCAGGATTATAATTCAAATGGCAATCTTCACACTCCGCACCCGCATGAACGGATTTGCTGTATAATTTTTTATCTACATATAACGATACTTTCTTTCCGTCTTTTTCATAGGAAAGCTCACTGTCTTCATGACATGACATACATAAATCAGTGCTCTTTGATGAACTTTGTATGGTGTTTTCTGAAAATGCTATGATTGCTGTAAATACAATTACTGTAAACAATACAATCATTATTTTGGGAGAATATCTTTTCAATTTTATCAGGTTTTAAAGATACTGTTAATATAATCTGCTAATTCACTGAGTCTTAATGGCTCTGACATATTCTTCACGCCTGATCTGTTATTATTATTTTCCGAATCAAGCGAAGGAAGACAAATTATTGCAATATTTTTAAATTTAGTTTTTATTTTTTCTCTTAAATTTAGATCAATATCCTTGTCAAGTATCAGACAATCAATTTTTTCTTCAAAATTTGATATCAGTTCTTCATTAATTTCATCGCCTTTCGAACAGGAAACTCTGTAATTTTCATTCAATCCCTTTTTGATCAATGAACAAATCTCAGGTTTCAGACACAGAATATGTATTCTTCTTTGATCCATTTTATGAACTAACAATTCAATTATAGAAATCAATCTTTATGCCATAAATAATAAAACTTACGGGTGATTAGTACTGAAATTTGTCGGATTTTAAGGATTTGTTAAACAAATTGATCTTGTGTAGATTAATTCTACAATAGAGGTGAGATAAAATGAAGATATTGTGATTCAGGGATCAGAATAAAGCTAAATTTTTAGAGAATTCCCGTAAATCTCCGGTGATGATCATTCAAGATTATATTCCCTGATTTTCTTATAAAGCGTTTTGCGGTCAATGCCAAGTATCTGTGATGCTTTCAACTTATTCCAGTTATTTTCTTCAAGCACTTTTTTTATATATGAGATCTCAATATCCGCCAGTTTTTCCTGACCGTTTAAATTTGCAAATGAGCTTCCTGTATTATTTTTTGTATTTAGGAATTTAAAATTTTTACCGTCTAATACATCCGAATGTGAAGATATGGCAGCTCTTTCGAGTACATTTTCAAGTTCACGGACATTTCCTTTCCAGTCATTTTTCATCAGAATGTCCAGCCCGGTTTCATTTATGGAAAGTTCACGGTCAAGCTTTGAAGATAATTTTTTCAATATGGTATTTGTAATGAGTGGTATGTCTTCCCGTTTTTCGTTCAATGAAGGGAGAGAGACAGTAATTGTGGAAATTCTGTAATAAAGATCTTCCCTGAATTTCTTTTCGGTGATAAACTCCTGCATCTCCTGATTGGTTGCTGAAACAAGCCGGACATCTACTTTCTTGACTTTATCACTACCAATGGCTTTGACTTCCCAGGTCTCTATCACTCTTAAAAGTTTGGATTGCAGATTAAACGGCATCTCAGCGATCTCATCCAGAAAAAGCGTACCGCCGTGCGCCTGTTCGAATACACCTTTCTGAAAATCCGAAGCTCCCGTAAATGCGCCTTTGGTATGACCAAACAACTCGCTCTCAAGAAGTGATTCCGGGATAGCGCTGCAGTTGATGGCTATGAAAGGACAGTTCTTTCTGTCACTGTTATTATGGATCGCTCTTGCAACAAGCTCTTTCCCTGTTCCGCTCCTGCCTTCAATTAAAACATTCGCCTTAGTCTTTGCAACATTCTTTATCAATTCAAATACCGTCTGCATTTTTTTGCTTGTACCGGTAATGCCGCAGAAAGAATAATTTTCATCAAGCTGAAATTTAAATTCATTCAGCTTTTTTGTTAATCGTACCCTTTCAACCGCTTTATCTATTTTAACCGAAAGCTCTTCGAGATGAAAAGGTTTACTAATATAATCAAACGCCCCGTTCTTCATTGATTCGACTGCCGAATCTATTGATCCGTATCCCGTGATCATGATAAACAATGTATCCGCAGGCTTTGCATTCAAAAGATCAGCACCGGATATTACCGGCATCTGTAGGTCTGAAATTATTATGTCATACTTTCCCTGCTCTATCATCTCAAGCGCTGCCTTGGAGTCATTCATTTGCTCGGCTTCAAAACCCTTTCTTGCAAGCACTTTTGCTATGAGCTTGGTTGAATTTGGCTCATCATCTACCACTATAAATTTTATATTATCCTGCATTAATTTTTTTGTTGTAAAGATATGTTTTTAAATCATTAATAACTTTGACTATAGTCATATTATACTATGACATTTATCATATCAATATAAAAAACCCGCCCCTGAATCAGGGGCGGGTTTGTTTTAATTTTCAAGACAAACGCTACAATTCTCAATGACGGATCAAATTACAAATCACTATTTAATATTTCTCTATACCCTCTAGGCACTCCATACACTTTATACACTCCACACACTTATTTGATCAGCATCATTTTCCTTATAGCTTCATAACTTCCTGCTTTGATCTTATAATAATAAATTCCGCTTGGATATTTTGAAGCATTGAATGAAACAATATATCTTCCGGCTGTTTTATTTTCATTTATCAAAGTCGCTATCTCTTTACCTAATACATTATAAATTTTTATTGTTACAAAGTTATCTGTGGGAAGATCATATTGAATGTTTGTGTTTGGGTTGAATGGATTCGGATAGTTTTGTTTTAATGAATATTCTTTTGGAATTTCATTTTCATCTGAAATGAATAATCCGTCTTCTTCTTCCGGTCCAATTG
>JAGPCH010000101.1 GCA_018058125.1 Ignavibacteria bacterium
CTCCACACACTCTACACACTCTACACACTCTACACACTCTATACACTCTACACACTCTACCCTAATCTGCTATGGACATTTAATTCTGAGTTATATATTTTACAGATATCAAAAAAACCCTCGTAAGATATCATTCGTATAGAATTTATAATCAAATCAATATGTTATCGAAAGCAGTCTGAAAACAACAAAACCAATTTAATCATTTTTAACAAATAAATAAGTATTCTTTAATCTTATTTGAATAAAGTTCGTGCGTTATGGACAAAAAATTACGACTTTTAACGACTCTTGCATTTACATTAATATTCACTTCTATAACCATTCAGGATTCATATTCCCAGTTTGTAAATTTCGGCAGAAACAAAGTACAGTATTCGGATTTTGACTGGAACATACTTCAGACGGAGCATTTTCAGATCTATTATTATAAGGAGGAAAAAGAGCTAGCAGAGATAGGAGCTTATTATGCTGAAGAGAGTTACCGTGAGCATCAGCAGCATTTCAATCATTCCCTTATAGATACTGTTCCGATGATTTTCTATGCTTCACCATTACATTTCAAACAAACCAATACCACAGCCGGATTCATACCGGACGGAGTAGGAGGATTTTTTGAATTCATAAAAGGAAGAGTTGTAATTCCGTTCGAAGGTTCGCTTTCACAATTCAGACACGTCATAAAGCACGAACTCGTTCACGTTTTCATGACAAGCAAGATCAATAATATTCAGGGAACTCACAGAGGATCCCAGGGAGCTTCACCACCTTTATGGTTTACGGAGGGTCTAGCGGAATTTTGGTCCACTGAGTGGGATACTCAGGCTGACATGGTTTTAAAAGACGCCGTGCTGACGGGATATCTGCCTGGACTTTCTGACTGGGAAAGGATCTACGGAACATTTCTTATGTATAAATTCGGTCAGAGAGTTTGCGAATATATTGCCGCTAATTTTGGTGAAGATAAAGTTCTTCAGCTTATGGAAAACTTCTGGAAAGATGAAAGCTTCTCCAATGTAATGCAGATGACGATCGGGCTGGACTATGGCGCATTCGACAAACATTTTCTTTATTCGCTCGAAAAGGAATATTATCCCGAATTAAAAGACCTCGATAATCCTTCCCAGGTTACCCAAAGCATTCAGACAGGATCATTTGCTCATAAACCTACATACTATGGCGGAAATGGTAAAAAAGAAATTTATTACATAGGAAATAAAACCGGGTTCACAAGCATTTTTAAAATTAATATGAGGAAACGTGATGATCCCGAGCTTGTCATTGAAGGTGAGTCGAGTGATGAATTTGAACAGTTTCATTTTTTCAGAACGGGAATGGACGTTTCAAAATCAGGACTGCTGATCTTTATTACCCAGCAGGGAAATCAGGATGCGCTCCATGTTTACAATACTAATACTGAAGAGATCGTAACTGATTATTCATTTAAGGATATTGTCAGCATTGGTTCGCCGTCCTGGAGCTCAGATAATAAAAAAATTGTATTTCCTGCATCAGACTTTGGAGGAAGGAATGATTTATATATACTTGATGTGACTACCAATGATCTACAGCGCCTTACAAATGATTATTATGATGACAGAGATCCGGACTTCTCTCCGGATGGAAGCTATATTGTATTCTCTTCTGACAGAACCTCTTACGGAAATGAAAAAAGTTATAACCTCTTTCTGTATGAAGTGGGATCAGGCAACATGGATTACCTTACACTCGGAAAGCAGATCGATTATGCTCCTAATTTTTCAGAAGACGGAAAGAAAATTGTATTTACCTCAAATGTAACCGGAGAGCAGAATATCTGGATGATGGAGTTTGAAAATGCAATTACTGCTGACACTAAAAAGTCGGGAGTTAATTCTTCTGAGATAGAAGGTAAGATTGATTATGACGATCTGAAAATGAAGCAGATAACAAACTTCATTACTGCTGCATATGATCCAAAGTGGGCGGGAAAAGACAGAATAGTATTTTCAACATTCGAAAAAGGTTCGATCAATATCAGAATGTTAAATCAAATACAGGAAAGATATGACAGCAGCGCGATAGTAAACATTATAGACTTAAAAGATAAAGGAAAATACTGGACTGCCAATACTATCAAAAGCGTTCCTAAAAAAAACTCAGTTAATTATAAAAAAGAATTTTCACTGGATATTGCTACAACAGCCCTTACAGTCGATCCGGTCTTTGGCGCAAACACAGGAGGTATAATTTCATTAAGTGATCTTCTCGGAAATGAGAAATACTATTTTCTCGTTTATAACAATTCAAACACAGATGAAGAATTCTGGAAGAGTTTTAATATAGCTATTTCAAAAATATCCAATGAGAAAAGGATGAATTACGCTTATGGAATTTATCATCTCTCAGGAAGAAGGTATGATCTTTCGGAATACAATACATCATATTATGAAAGACTTTACGGAGGATATCTGAGTCTGTCTTACCCGCTGTCATTTTTCAGGAGAATTGATCTGACTACCAGTCTGGCTCAGTCCATAAGGAGCGCAGATTTCACAAACAGCAGCAGATCGCTTCTGTTAACAAATCTGATCAGCTATGTAAGGGATAATACTCTCTGGGCATATACCGGTCCACTTGACGGAGAGAGATTAAATCTGACGCTTGGATACACAACGGATATTGTAAATTCAAATTTCAACTTTTATTCAATCTATTTTGATTACAGAAAATATCTCCGGGTAGCTAACCCTTCCACTTTAGCTTTCAGAGGACAGTTATTTTTAAATGAAGGAAAAGGCGCAAGAAGATTTTATATGGGCGGAAGCTGGTCGCTGAGAGGATGGCCGCTAAATTCGATCCGCGGAAGTAAGATGTGGCAGGCAAATGTTGAATTCCGGTTCCCTCTTCTTAACATTGTTGCTCTGAGATTCCCGCTCGGAATCGGTTTCGACTTTCCCGGAATCAGAGGCGCGTTCTTCTTTGATGTAGGTAAAACCTGGGATCAGCAATACGAAAACAGGATCACTTACGGAGATTTTGGATTTGGTGTGAGACTCAATGCACTCGGTCTTGTAGTCCTAAGATATGATATAGGAAAAAGAATTGAAAATAATTTTACACAGATTCAGGGTGATATTTTTCAGCAGTTTTATTTTGGATTTGATTTTTAGGAAATGTTATTAGTATTAGGTATTAGGTATTAGGTATTAGGTATTAGGTATTGAGTATTTAAATTTTGTCTCACCAATAGTAAAAGTTTAACTTTCATAAAAAAGAATTCAGGATAATCAAAACAATATTAATTATTTGCAAAAAATGTAACTTGTTTTTTTAACTAATTATTGGCTTTTTTGCATACTATTTATGAGGATTAACATATTGATTAATGTACCATAACCCAGACTGATTCATTAATTACATAATTTATTCTAAAAGAGTTATACTAACATAACTAGATCAAGATTCCCCAAAATTTTTATAAGTTATAAAACGTAACGGGCAAAATAAGTTCGTCGGAAATTTTTTAATTTTTTATAAACTAACATTACAATTCAAAATGAAAATTAATCTACTTGCAATTCTATTACTTTTTTTGGCAATTGATCTGAATGCTAAGATAATTTATGTACAACCTGTTCAGAATGCTAAATACGTCAGCACAGAAAACAACATTATTATTGGCTTTGATGAAGAAATAATCAGCACTGATCTGAATTCCTTAATCACCGTAACAGGTTCAAAAAGCGGCGTACATCAGGGAAAGATATTTTTAGCAGAAGACGGGAAAAAACTGATCTTCACTCCCTATACGCCTTATGTTTTGAATGAAACAGTTGAAGTTAATATTGACGGTCTGAGAACCTCAAGAGCATCTGATAACAAACTAAGATATACATTTCAGACTCAGACAAAAAAGATCAAACCAGACTATGCCAAGATCATGTCAAATGAAATCGGTTCTGAAGAATACAATAAAATAAAATTCTCAGGGGATTATGCCGTATTACCTAATCTATCCGTTACGGTTTCAAACAACCCATCTCCCGGAAATATTTTTCTAAACAATTATCCTACTCAGGGCTATCCTACCCATGTACGCATAGTAAAAAATGACGGGTCAACTGTTTATTCGAGAGAGATTGCTCAGCCGACCACGGATTTCAACAGACAGCCAAACGGGCTTTATGTTTATTTCAAAGTCAATGGTCCAAACTTTACTGATCCGGGAATTTATTATGCTGAGGATGCGGGATTCAATTTGGTTGATAGTTTTTATTGCGGCAACGGATATACAACAGACGGTCACGATCTGAGATTATTGAATAACGGACATGCATTAGTGATGAGTTATGATCCCCAGCCCGTAGACATGAGCGTCATAGTTCCCGGCGGCAATCCTAATGCCATTGTTTACGGTCTGATTATTCAGGAAATAGATCAAAATAAAAACGTAGTATTTCAATGGAGAAGCTGGGATTATATTCCCATTACAGATGCGCCTTTTGAGAATCTGACTGCTGCAACGATTGATTATATTCACGGAAATGCAATAGAGCTGGATAACGATGGTAATCTTATGATCTCCTCAAGACACATAAATGAGATCACAAAGATCAACAGATCAACAGGTGATATAATCTGGCGTTTTGGAGGAGTAGGCAATGATTTCACTTTCACAAACGATACAATTCCTTTTCATTATCAGCACGACATCAGAAGAATTGCAAACGGAAACGTTACTTTGTATGACAACGGTAACTTCAGAACCCCTTCTTATTCCAGAGCTCTTGAATATACTCTGGACGAAGTAAATATGACAGCGACAAAAGTCTGGGAATACAGAAACTCACCTGACGTTTTTGGTCCGTTCATGGGTTCCGTTCAAAGACTAAAAAACGGAAACACACTTATAGGATGGGGTGGATCCAATACTACTTTAACGGAAGTAACTCCTTCGGGAAGCATTGCTCTGGAAATGAAATATCCCGCTGGTGTCTGGTCTTACCGAGCTTTCAGGGATGAAGCAGATCTTACGCTGAATTTGAGAATTGCAATTGAAGGATTTTATAATACTTCCACAAATCAACTGAATATGAATGATACTGTTATTGCTTATATCAGAAGTTCGGCCTCACCATACGGCATTATTGACTCAGCGAGATCGATTGTGGATTCAGTTAACTTTAACGGAAATTTCAGATTTTATAATGTTCCGACCGGAGTTTACTATGTTTCAACCAAACACAGAAACGGTCTTGAAACCTGGAGTAAATCAGGTGGTGAGTCATTTACGTTAAATGGAGTATATCAATATGACCTTACAAGCGCAGCTTCTCAGGCGTATGGCAGTAATCTTACTCTGAAAGGTTCGAAATACTGTATCTACAGCGGTGATGTAAATCAGGATGGTAATATTAATTTATCTGATATAATTGATATATCAAATGATCTGATTTCGTTTGTTACAGGATATGTGGTAACAGATATAAACGGTGATAAGATTACAGATACAATTGATCAGTTGATTGCATACAATAATGCTATCAATTTAGTTGCTGTGATAAAGCCTTAGTGTAGTTTTATTTTTTGAATTAAATAAAAAAAACCGGCAGTCTGAAATATGGCTGCCGGTTTTTTTGTTAAAATTTTTTTGCCTCGAAGACACTAAGACTCAAAGTCTCAAAGTTATTTTCAATATTTTAAACAAATATCAATCCGATATTACTTTCCTTCTAGAATTAATTTTTTACTTCTCTCATCAAATTCATTGATGTTATCATTTGTGTATATCGCTACCGTTATCTCTCTTGAAATTTCATCGTTTTCACCTAATTCACTTAAATGTTCATGATGATCTTTTGGATTTTCAAGCAACCAATTCAGTTTACTTATTAACTCTTCTATTTCGTTTGGAGTTAAATAGATGAAAATTTCTTTAAAAGATTTATCAATATCATAATTATATATTCTCATAAATTTTTATTTGTTTTTGACTAATGGCTACAGGAATAATAATTTCTTTTCTTACTTTAATAAATTATGAATCATGAAATCAATAAACAAAACAACTTAATTCCAAAAAATTTATACAAGCGAATTACTGTTATTAAAAAGCAGGTCCATTACTTTACCGGCTACGTGATCGGCGAGATCATTGAAATTATTCGGGTTGTATTCGAAGCTCGGCATTGCGGGAACGATCATTCCCCCGGCATCAACTACTTTAAGCATATTTTTTAAATGTATCTTATTTAAAGGTGTTTCTCTCGGCACAATAATCAGCGGTCTGGAATATGACAT
>JAGPCH010000102.1 GCA_018058125.1 Ignavibacteria bacterium
GAACGGATTCAAGGCTAGTTAATAATTCGTTCACAGGATCATTCGGCAGTAATATGTCTCTGCTGACGCTTTCTCCGCAAAGCGGTTTATATAAGCTCGATAAACAAAATTTCATAATTACTAATATAACAGCGCAGGATATTTATGATGTAGATAATCTGGACGGCGTTGTAAACCTGGATACCATAAGTTATTCTTTTAAAGTGGGTCCGATCTATACTCAATCTTTTTATGAAAATTATTATGAAATGAATGGAGTAGGAGTCATTGGTCCGTCTTATGAAGAGCCGGTCATTGGCGGCATAGAATTTAACGAGAATCTAAAATCTTATCCTTTCCTCCTGAACGAAACTCAGGCGTTGTTAATTGGCAGTAATGCAACATATGTCAAAGATAATAATTATCATTCAATTAGTGAGATTCCTTATACTGTTAACTTATATAACAAAACCACAGGATTGTTACATCGAACTTTGTTTCAGGATACTATAAGGGATCAGGATTCGGTTGAAACAGAATCATTGAGAGGATATTACATAACAGATATTCCAAATGGAGTGGACAGTTTTTATGTGAAACTAGAAGTAGATGAAGAGTTTGAAGATGCTGACTATTACATAAATCCGATTTACTATGACGAGGAGAATGAACCTGCGGGAGATAATCTGAATAAAAGAAAAATGGCAGTTATATATGAGAACTCAAACCCCGGAAACAATAATATTAATATTCCGACTGAGTACAGCCTTCTGCAGAATTATCCGAATCCATTTAATCCAACGACTACTATATCTTATGATATTCCAAATGACGGAAATGTTAAAATTAAGATATTTGATATAACTGGTAGGGAAATACAAACACTTGTAAACGAAATGAAACTGGCGGGCGAATACAGAATAATATTTGACGGAAGCAATCTTGCAAGCGGTGTATATTTTTATAAAATTGAAACAGGGTCATTTGTTCAAAACAAGAGAATGCTACTGATAAAATAATTTTATCTTTCTGTTTAAACGCCAAAACAAAAATCACCTGTTCTTTCCGAACAGGTGGTTTACTTTATAACTTTACAAACTATTTCTTCTCTTCATCTTTCTCATCAGCTTTATTTCGCCGTCGTCCGAGTTCCAAATAGTTTGCTTATAATACTTTAAATTTAGTTAATATTTAGAGCAAACTTTTTAAGTCACCCACGATAACCTGTCTTAAGGAAATTTCCTTAATCCCTTATGAAATGCCATCCTGTGTAAAATTTTAGAAACCCGAAAATAAAATCTCGGGATGGGCATAGCTTTATACATTCTTTAATTGAATGTTAAAATCAGTTAGTTTATTTTTGTTTAAATAACTGATAAATACACTATTATACTAATGAGTAAAAACGATTCTGTTAATTCAGATAATATTATTACAATTTTAGATTTTGATAAACTCTGGGACTATAATGCTCCCGAAGAAACCGAAAAGAAATTCAGAGAAATTCTTCCTGAATTAAAAGATCATAAAGATTTTGAATACCAATCCGCATACCTGCAGCTGCAGACTCAAATAGCCCGGACTCTCGGGCTGCAAATGAAATTTGATGAAGCGCATACATTACTTGATGAAATAGATCCATTATTAAATGATGAGTTTTATGTAGCAAAGATCAGATACCTGCTCGAGAGAGGAAGAACTTTTCGTTCATCCAAACAGGTGGAAAAATCAAGAGATCTTTTTTTAAAAGCATATGATATTGCAGTCGGATATAAAGAGGATAATCTTGCCGTTGATGCCGCTCATATGATGGGAATTATAGAGCCTTTCGAAGAAGCTCAGAGATGGAATGAACTGGCAATGGAAATCGCCGAGAAATCCAATGATAAAAAAGCAAAAAAATGGCTCGGACCTTTGTATAACAATACTGCCTGGAATTATCATGACAATAATGATTTTAATGAGGCTCTTGAGCTTTTTGAAAAGAATGTCGTCTGGCATACCGAAAGAAATTCAAAACAGGAACTGATAATTGCCAAATGGTCTGTCGCAAGAGCACTTAGATCACTGGATAAAATTAACAAAGCAATAAAATTGCAACTGGAGATAATAGATGAAATAGAGGAAAAAGGACTTGATGATGACGGATATGTATTTGAAGAGCTTGGTGAACTTTATCTGATCAAAGAAAACGAAGAGGAATCAAAAAAATATTTCGGGCTTGCATACGATCTGTTATCAAAAGATAAATGGTTTGTTGAATATGAAAAGGAAAGACTGGATCGTATCAAAGAGCTTGGAGGAAAATAAATAATTGTTAAATTGTTAAGCTGGGGACATACCGAGATATTTGTAAAAGATCCGTTGAAATCTAAAGAGTTTTATGAAAAGATACTTGGATTTGAACTGGTTGAAAATCAAAATGATAAATTCATCTGGCTGAAACTTGGAAAGAATTTGATTCTTTTAAGACCGGGTGAAAATAAACTTGTTACAGAAGAGTACAAAAATTCCAATACCGGATTTGTTTTATATACCACTGACCTTGAATCGACAAGAGATATACTTGTTACCAGAGGATTGGAATTCCTCGGAACTGACGGTTCGGATAAATGTCTTACCTTTACCGATCCTGACGGAAACTGGTTTCAGCTAGTAAATCCTGATCAGCATTAAATAAGAAATTTTCTAAAATCATAAACCAAATTATGAACAATTTAACAAACGAAGAAAAAGCTAAGATCGAGAAAGAGCTTCAGGATATTGAAAAGCAGATAGAAACTATCAGAAAGAAAAAGATCGAGCTCAATTCAAAACTTGCTGACATGGCTGTTAATGATTATACTTTAAAGGACAGGAATGGTAAGGAAGTAAAACTTTCTGAAATGTTCGGTGATAATAAAAATCTTATTCTCGTTCATAATATGGGTAAAGGCTGCTCATACTGTACTATGTGGGCGGACGGATTCAAAGACACTTATAAAGAGATCGCAAAGAAGGCACCGTTTGTGCTGGTATGTCCGGACACTCCCGAAGTGCACAAAGAGTTTGCAGAGTCAAGAGGCTGGGAATATCCGACATATTCAGCAGCCGGGACGGATTTTATTTTTGACATGGGATATGATTTTATTAAAGAAGGAAAGCATAATTACTGGCCCGGAGTTTCGGTCTTTGAAAAAGATGATAACGGTAAAATACGAAGAGTTGCAAAGGATTATTTCGGACCCGGAGATTTTTATTGTAACATATGGCATTTTCTTGATCTTCTTCCGGGAGAAAATATAACAGAAAATTCTTAATTTTATATTTGTCAGACTGTCGTTCCCCAAGAAGTCCGTGCGTCAGTTGCTCCTTTCGTTATGGCCGCGGGCGGGCAGTCTGGCATTTTATTTTTATTTAAAATTATAAATGGAAAATATATTATCCAAACAGTTTCAGCGTCAGCATGAGATGATGATCGAATGGGTAAACGGAATCATTGAACCTCTTTCGGATGAAGAATTCAAAATGGAACTTTCGCCTGGTAAGAATAATGGTGTCTGGTTACTCGGACATCTGATAGTAAGTGATGATGATTTTTCTGAATTCATGGGAAAAGGTGAAGCTATTTTTCCTCAGTATATTATTTTTTTCGGACAGGGAAGCAAAATCCTTCCTGCTGAGAGTTATCCGCCTGTAACCGAATTAAAAGATGCTTGGAAAAAAGTATCCGATAAGAACAGAAAAATTTATTCAGGACTTTCGGACGATGAACTTCAACAACCGCATGCTTTGGTAAAAGACTTTGATAATGATTATTTTAAGACAAAAGAACGAGTGATCATGGCCTGGCATCTGCATCAGCTCTATCATGCCGGACAACTCGGGATATTAGTGGCACGATCCGGAAAGAGTAAATATTAAATATTAAATAAAACTAAATTAATCCTGCCTGAAGTTTGTCTGAATCAAAATTTGTTTCAAACTGGAAAAAGCTTTTCAGCAGCAGATCCAAAACTATCGAATTTTTTGTAACGGTTGTATTACTGATAGTTGTTGTCTATTCTTTCAGTCAGTATCTGAAATACAATGAAACCCGTCCCGGCGCAATAATCGACGATCCGGTTTTGCATCTTTTCAATGCTATTGATCTGAATCTTCTGCTGTTCATAACCATATATTCATCTCTGCTTCTCGGACTCGTTGCATTTAGTTTCAATCCGCAGCAGCTTATCACGGCATTTCAGACATATACTTTGCTTGTTCTTATGAGAATGCTTGCAATGTGGCTGATCCCGCTTGATCCGCCTGTCGGTTGTATCGATCTTCAGGATCCGGTTGTATTTATTATGGGAACGGGGAAAAAAATAGTAAAAGATCTTTTCTTTTCTGGACACACATCTACTGCATTCATGCTCTTTCAGGTTGCAAAGAATAAATATCTGAAATCATATTTCTTACTGGCTACTATCACAGTCGGGATTGCAGTGATCCTTCAGAAAGCGCATTATACAATTGATGTTTATGCCGGGCTTGTATATTCATTCACTTCATTTCAGATAATTAAAATGCTTCACAATAAATATTATAAAAAATAAAATGGCTGAATCAAAAAAATCAACTGACAGAATAAAATATTCATCCGGAGCTAAGTGGGAAGATATTGTTGGCTACAGTCGTGCAATAAAGTTGGGCGACAGAATACTGGTTTCCGGAACTACAGCAGTTCAGGATGGAGAAATAATTGGCGAGGGAGATCCGTATTTACAGACAAAAACAATTATTGACAATATTGAAAAAGCTTTGATAAAAGCCGGATCGAGATTGGAAGATGTTGTCAGACTTCGAACTTTCGTAACTGATATTTCGAAATGGGAAGAGGTCGGAAGAGCGCTTGGCGAATCATTTAAGGAAATAAAACCGGTGCAGACCATGGTGGAGATAAATGCTTTGGTCGATCCGAAAATGATGGTGGAGATAGAGGCGGAAGCTGTTATCAATTAGGAATTACGAATTACGAATTACGAATTACGAATTTTTAAAATAAATCCTGTAATGTCTATTCAATTCTTTTATGATACTTTCAACTTTTAACTTTTAACTTTTAACTTTTAACTTTTAACTTTTAAGTATCAGCAATCTAAACTATTTTTAAATCAATAATCCAAAATCAATAATCTAAAATCAGAATCAGGGGGATAAAAAAATGTTACAGTCATTTAATTTTAAAGAGTGGATAGAAGAAAACCGTCATTTATTGAAGCCGCCGGTCGGGAATAAATGCATAGTAAACGATGACCTAATCATAATGGTAGTAGGCGGTCCGAATACACGCAAGGATTATCACTATGAAGACGGCGCTGAGTTTTTCTATCAGGTAGAGGGTGATATTACAGTCAGAGTGATCGAAGACGGTAAACCAAGAGATATAGTTATCAAAGAGGGAGAAATTTTTTATCTGCCTCCTAACATTCCTCATTCACCTCAAAGACCTGCTGACACAGTAGGACTTGTTATAGAAAGAAAAAGAGAACCTAAAGAATATGACAGCTTTCAGTGGTATTGTGAAAACTGCGGGGAAAAACTTCACGAAGAGACCATAAAACTGACTGACATCGGCTCACAGCTCCCGCCAATCTTTGAAAAATACTGGGGAGATGAATCCAAAAGAACTTGTAAAAATTGCGGTACGGTGATGCAGCCACCGGCAAAGTAAAATTGCAAATTGCAAATTTCAGATTACAAATAGTTTATTATATTTGATATATTTGTTAGGAAATTATTAAAAAGGGGGATTCTATGAACGAGAAAAGTGTAATTCATGTAAAAAGTTATTCTTTTGCAATTAGAATTGTAAAGCTTTATCAGTATCTAATTAAAGAACGTAAAGAATATTCTTTAGCTAAACAAATACTTAAATCAGGTACTTCAATTGGTGCAAATATTGAAGAAGCTACGGGGGGTTATTCAAAAAAAGAATTTTTATCCAAACTATCCATCTCATATCGAGAAGCTCGGGAAACTCATTATTGGTTGAGAATACTATTTGATACTAATTATATTGATAAAAAATTATTCGAATCTTTATTGAAGGATTGTGAGGAAATTCTCAGGATCTTATCCAGAATACAGCTGACTACAAAAGAATCTTTAAAGAAATAGAATAAAAAAATATTTGTAATTTGTAATCTGAAATTTGTAATTATGATAATAAAATGAAAATAGATATTCATACTCACATCCTCCCAAAAACCTGGCCTGATCT
>JAGPCH010000103.1 GCA_018058125.1 Ignavibacteria bacterium
CCATAAATATTTCTGGCTGGTAATTCCAGTATTTGCGGCTCTTTATTATTTTAGCAGCAAATATTCAACGGGATTTTATCAGGATGATGAGATTGGACATTTTATAAATATGCTGGACTTCTGGACGGACCCTTCATTAATACTGGGTAACTGGCCGAAGCCGGGATATAAACTCTTCCTTGTTATCCCATCATTATTCGGATTACAGGCGGTGCTTATTGCAAATTCACTGATCGCATCAGCGACAGTGTATCTGACATACAGTTTGCTGAGAGCTTACAATATCAACTATGCTTTTTTCGGGGCATTGTTGCTTGGGTTCCAGCCTTTGTTCTTTGATCTTTCTTTCAGATCATACGGAGAGATTATTACAGCTTTGCTGATAGTCGTGATGATACTTTTTTATAAAAAGGAAATGTATTTTTTATGCGGACTTGCATGCGGATATATTTTCACAATAAGACAGGAAGCAGCTCTGATAGGAATTGCACTTGCGATAATTTTCTTCTTTAAGAAAAATTATTTTGCAATAATAGCGATCGGAATATTTCCTTTCTTATTCAATTTCTTCGGATATCTGCATACGGGAGACATCCTTTTTGTGATCTCGGAAATGAGCTCACTTGGGGAAATGGATTTTGGCGGAGCTAACAGGGGATTCTTTCATTACTTCAAAGTATATATTTTCATAATAGGTCCTGTTTGCCTGACATTATTTCTGCTTGGTTATTTTGGGTTTTTACCGGACACTAAAAAACTGAAAGAATACATTCTGAAATTTGACTTGATCTATATTGTATTTACAATAACCTTCTTGGTGCAGGTAATGCTGATGGTAAAGGGAACAAATCCGGGTACATGGAGATACCTGCTTCATATCTCACCTCTTGCTGCGTTCTTTGCAACGGTAGGACTGAATAATCTTGCTTCAGTTGATTTTAAAAAGACAAATTATATAGTTACCGGCATACTTCTTTTCTTTACGATTACAGTATTATCAAAGACTTCTTCAGGACTTGATCTTCAGGATGTTAGCGAATACTGGAAATTTGCTGTAGTAGGTTTGACTTTTTTGCTTACAATATTTTTGTTTTCAAATGACACAAGAAGTTATCTTAACAAACTTTCCGTTTCACTTATCATACTTTCCGCTGTTTACCTGTTCTTTAGTTTTGAGCCAAGACAGCTTACTCCTGAGAATAACAGCGTGAAAGAGATCTCTGAATATTTATCTTCGACGGAGCAAAAGGATAAAAATGTATTTATAACTATACAGACAACCAACATGGTCAGAATGTTTGGAGATGATCCTTCCAACAAGGAAAGATACACTCATCTTAACAGTGAGAATCTTACTAAAGCAAAACCCGGAGATCTGATTATATGGGACTCACATTACGGCTACAGACCGGAATATAAAAATGATGTTAAGATTGATGACATTATGAATGATAAAAGCTATAAAATGATCAACCAGTTTACATCCACGGACAGCAGATTCAAGGCTGCTGTTTTTGAAAAAATTAATTAATAATTAAAACATATAATGAAACCTACAAAAGAGAATTTTGAAAAATGGAATGAAGAGCTGGCTACAAAACATGATCTTGATAAATTCTACAATCATCCGAATTTCGCATTCAGATATATTGAACAGAAAAGAATAGAGAAACTTATTGAAGCAGCGGAGATAAAAGAATCCGATAAAATTCTTGAAGTTGGTTGCGGGGCAGGTCATATACTTGAGAAGGTAAGAAAAGGAAAACTGTACGGCATTGATATTTCTGAAATTCAGATAGAGCGTACGAAAAAGAGAATGGGTGACAAAGTTGAGCTAAAAAAAGCTCCCGGAGAGAATATTCCTTATGAAGATAAGTTCTTTGACAAAATTTTATGCTCAGAGGTAATTGAGCATGTGATCGATCCAAGGGAAGTATTGAAGGAGATATCAAGAGTTTTGAAAGATGACGGAATTTTATCGCTTTCAATTCCAAATGAAGATGTCATAAATTCCACTAAAAAATTTCTTAAGAAGACCGGTCTTATAAAAGTGATCGATAATGAAAAAAATACAGACGGCTGGGAGCTTGCCGCGAAGGATAATCTGGATGAATGGCATTTGCATAGTTTTTCACTCGAACTCGCTGAAAAGTTTTCAAAGGATATTTTTAAAATGACTAAAGTTATAAAGATCCCAAATGCTGTATTCCCCGCCCGGTTTGTAATTCAATACAGAAAAATATAACTTTGACTACCAACATTAAAATGCGGAAGGAAAGGTGTCTGGTACTCGGCGGAGGCGGATTTATAGGTTCTCATCTTACTGAGGAATTGCTGCATGAAGGATATGAAGTTACAGTCTTTGATAAGCTAAACTTTTCAAGAAAAAATATTTCAGATTTTATTGACAATATTAAAATTGCCGAAGGGGATTTTAATAATCAGATTGAAATTGATAACGCTTTGGATGGAGTGGATTTTGTGTTTCATCTTGTCAGTTCCACTCTTCCTGCATCTTCAAATGAGAATCCGTCATATGATGTTGAAACAAATCTGATATCATCTTTAAATCTCTTCAAAGAATGTGTAGAGCGTAAGATCAAGAAAGTTATTTTTCTTTCATCGGGAGGAACTGTTTACGGTGTGCCGGAATCTATCCCTGTAAAGGAAAGCAACAGCACCAACCCTATCTGTTCTTACGGAATCGTTAAAAAAGCTATCGAAGATTATCTGTATATGTTTTACAAAATATATGGACTGGACTATTTTGTTTTCAGACTGTCCAATCCATATGGTGAAAGGCAGAATCCTTTCGCAGCCCAGGGTGTCATTCCTGTATTTATGAAAAATGCAATAGAAGATAAACAAATTAATATTTGGGGAGACGGTGAAGTTGTAAGAGATTATATTTATATAAAAGACGCTGTTAAGGTTCTGGCTGATTCATTGAAAATAAATTCAACAGATAAAGTTTTGAACCTTTCTTCCGGAACAGGATTTTCCCTTAATCAGATAATAGAGTTGATAAAGGAAATTTCTGGAAAAGGCATAAAAGTTGAATATCAGAAAGGCAGAAGCATTGATGTGCCGGTAAGCATACTTGATAATGCCAAAGTAAGAGAGATCTTCAGTTGGCAGCCTGAGACTGAAATTAAAAGCGGAATGCTGAAGACTTATAATTATCTGATTAATTTAAATGAAAATAATGTCAGATAATTCACAAATCACATTATCGGTTTTCTTTCCGGCTTATTATGATGAAAAGAACATTGATAAAGTAGTTGTTTCAGCAATAAAGGTTCTCGATGAACTAAAGCTGAAAGACTACGAGATCACCATCATTGAAGACGGAAGCCCGGATAGAACGGGAGAAGTTGCAGATAAGCTTGCTGAGAAATATGAAAAAGTAAGCGTCATACATCACAAGAAAAACATGGGTTATGGAGCGACGCTTCGTGATGGCTTTATGAATGCAAAACTGGATTATGTTTTTTATTCAGACGGGGATAATCAGTTTGACATGAATGACCTTAAGAAGTTTGTTGCGCTGCTTCCATATTCGGATATGGTAATAGGTTACAGAAAAAAGAAACAGTATTCGACATACAGAAAAGTTACATCGCTGGCATATAATTTCCTTCTCAGATTTTTATTTGAAATAGATTATGTAGACGTAGATTGTGCTTTTAAAATTATAAAAACTGATCTTTTCAGAAAAATAAAAATAGATTCGATAGATGCATTTATTGACGCAGAGATATTATTGAAAGCGAAATTGCTGGGGTACACAACTACTGAGATCGGAGTAAAACATCTCCCTAGAGTAGACGGAATATCAACCGGAGCCCGACCTTCAGTGATCTTCAGGACAATGAAAGAGATCAATGATTACAGGAAAGTATATAAGGAAGAATTAAAAAAGATGAATGCAAAATAAAAAGATCCTCTTATTTTAAAATTGGGATCATTTTTAATGTTCAACAATATTATGTTTAATGAGATTTATTCCGGAACAATCTCAACAATCTTATCCGCAACAAATTTTCGGGAAGCTTCTCCATCTTCCAGCTTATAAGATATCTGACGGATATTCCCGGTAGGCTTACTGTTGATATCTCCCTCATTATATATTGGAAATCTCTGTACAAGTCTGTTTTCAACAACAGCAAATTCATCGTGTCCCATGTATCCGTTATTTACTTTCGGGTTATCTGCAACTGGTGGAAAAAAAACAGGGCTCAATGATTTTCCATTATTAACGGAATAAGCAATAACATTTCCGTAACTTCCACTTCCTGCAGATGTAGTGTAAATCAATAATTCCGGAGATCCGTCGGAATTCAGATCTTCAATTTCCGCATTAGTTATTCTTCCGTCTATGCTTGTCGTTATCACATTATTATCTATACTGAGACCTGTCGGTTGAATTGTAAGTTTTTGAATTGAACCTTCTCCTGTAGAGCTTACATCAAAGCTGATATCCTGTAAGGTTAAGAATTTCTGAAACACTCTTGGATCGATCTGTTTTTTATCCAACGGTTCATTGATTTTGACATAAGGACCTGCAAATGTAGCCCCACCCGAACAGTAGAAAGCTAGTTTGTCTCTATCCTCATCTTTTTCAGTTGATATAACCAACGAACTGTCAATTATAGTAAACAATATATGGAAACCATTTTCAGTTGATGTCAAAACATTTCCAGCAGTTTTAACTGCTTTTGTATCAAATGTGCAGGAAGGTTTTTTTATATCAACACGGGACCTGACTGATACATTATAAATACTGTCGGTGCTTTTGGTAATAGTAACTGCAACCCAGTCATAGTTTTCATTTCTTTTTGAATAATCGTCTGAAACATAACTGCCTTCAAAGGACTTTTCTATATTAAGAGATTTTGATTCTTCTATTTTGTTTTTAGCTTTATCTGTCACGTCAGTTGATTCTTTATTATTGCAGGAAACAAAAAAAGCTGCAATTAAAAACATCATTATGGTTCTTTTAAGAATTTTCATATGTATTTTAAAAAAATATTTAAGATTGATAAAACGTAAAACAAAAAAATAATTCTGATTCAATGAGACATTTGTATAAATGTATGTATCATTCCACAGAAATAGTAAACAAATCTAAAACTTTAGTAACAGGATTAACGGTTACAATTTCATGTATTTAAGTCGCATTGAATTACCTATGACCGTAACCACATCACTGAAAGCCATTATCATAGCAGCCATGACCGGACTAATGATCAGTCCGTAGGAAGCAAAAAGACCTGCCGCGATCGGGATAGTAATTGCATTATAGAAGAAAGCCCAGAAGAAATTTTGTTTGATTATTCTCACGGTCTTTTTAGAAATTGTAATTGCTTTCCTGATATTGTTAAGATCTCCTTTTACCAAAATAACATCTGCAGAATCTATGGCAATATCCTGACCGGTTCCGATTGCAATTCCAACATTTGCTTTTGCAAGTGAAGGCGCATCGTTAATTCCGTCACCGACCATTGCAACATTTTTATTTTCATCTTGAAGCTTAGTAATGATCTTTTCTTTTTCATCAGGAAGCGTTCTGTAGCTGTAATTTCGGATCTTTAATTCCTTTGCTGTTTTCTTTGCGGCATTTTCATTATCACCTGAGATCATGAAAATATTAAGTCCCAAAGCCTTAAGATCAGAGAGAGCGCTTCCTGCTTCTTCTTTTATGCTGTCTTCTAATTCTATAACTCCTTCAATTTGATTTCCTATGCTGACAAAAAGATTATTTTTACCTGCCTGAAGAAGAATGTTGGAAAATTTTATATTGTTATTTTTCATAAAACTTTCATTCCCGATTAGCACAGAATTACCATTTATAAGTGCACTCAGTCCAAGACCGTTTTCGGATTTAAATTCTTTTATGTCTTTGAAAAGTTTTATGTTATTATCTTTGCCGTAGTTTACAATTGATTTTGCGACTGGGTGTGATGAAAGTTTTTCAATAGAAACAGCATAGGTCATTAATTCATCTTTGGAATAATCATTAATTACATACACATTTTTAACACTCATTTCACCTGTGGTAAGAGTACCTGTTTTATCAAAACACATAGTATCAACTTTCTTAAGCTGTTCGATCGCATCTACATTGTTAAATAATATACCGTTCTCAGCAGCTCTCCCTACTCCTATGATAATGGCAATTGGAGATGCAAGACCTAATGCGCAGGGACAAGC
>JAGPCH010000104.1 GCA_018058125.1 Ignavibacteria bacterium
ACTCTGCAAACGCTTCAGTCCCGACTGTCGTATGATAATCCAGTTCGAGCTGCTCAAGCTTTATCTGCTCCTCAAATAAAGAATACAGAACAACAGCTCCCGCTCCGCAGTCTTCCATTCTCCTGATGTTATCTATCTTTTCAGATAACGGCGAAGCCGATACCACCAGAGGCGAACGCAGCTCCATTCCCATATACTTTGTTTTCAGATCCATTTTTTTTAGTTAATAGTTAGTAGTTAGAAGTTAGTAGTTAGTATAATTAAATTTGTAATTTGTAATTTGTAATTTGTAATTTGTAATTTGTAATTTGTAATTTGTAATTTGTAATTTGTAATTTGTAATTCTCAATTCCTAATTTTTGTTAAAGCGTTCCGCCATATACTTATAAAATGCATATCTCTCATTCACATTATGCTGCGCCTGTTCGTAAAGCTCTTTCGCAACTTCCGGTCTCGTGTTATGAAGCATCTTGAATCTTCCTTCCATATTCAGATATTCTTTCACCGGTATCTTAGGTTCTTTCGAATCAAACGTAAATGGATTAATTCCTTTTTCAAAATTATCCGGATTGAATCTGTAAAGCAGCCACTGTCCTGAATCGACAAGCGCTTTCTGATTCTTCAAAGGCGCATTCATGTTTATACCGTGTGCAATGCAATGACTGTAAGCAATGATAAGCGAAGGTCCGTCATAAGCTTCGGCTTCAATGAATGTTTTTAAAGTATGATCATCTTTTGCGCCGATCGCAACTGTCGCAACGTATGCATTCTCATATGACATTGCCATCAGTCCGAGATCTTTCTTTTTTGAAGGTTTACCTCCGGCTGAGAATTTTGCAATAGCGCTGAGCGGCGTAGACTTTGATGTCTGCCCACCTGTATTCGAATAAACTTCTGTATCAAGAACGAGTATGTTTACATTCTTGCCGGTAGATATCACATGATCCAATCCGCCAAATCCAATGTCATAAGCCCAGCCGTCACCGCCGATTATCCATACTGATTTCTTTACTAAATAATCCGCAAGAGTAAGCAGACGTTTTGCGCCGTCTTCTTTTATATCCATAAGCTTTTCCTTAAGCAACTGAACTCTCTTTCTCTGAAGCAATATTCCCAGATCATCTTTCATGTCAGCATTTAATATCTCATCAATTAAATTTTCTCCCAATACAGATGAATATTCCTGTACAAGTTTGAACGCATGCTCGCGGTGTTTATCTATCGCAACTCTGAATCCCAATCCAAATTCAGCATTATCCTCAAACAAAGAATTTGACCAGGCCGGTCCTCGTCCTTCATCATTTACTGCCCATGGAGTCGTCGGAAGATTACCGCCATAAATAGACGAGCATCCCGTTGCGTTTGCTATGATTGCTCTGTCTCCGTAGAGCTGTGATACAAGTTTTACATAAGGCGTCTCGCCGCAACCCATGCAGGCTCCCGAAAATTCAAACAACGGTCTCTGTAATTGCTGTTGACGTATGTTTGTAATGTTTAACTCTGTTCGCTCTTTCTCCGGTATCTCAAGGAAAAATCCCCAGTTATCTGCTTCCTGATCTCTCAATGGAATCTGCGGCATCATGTTCAATGCTTTCCTGCTTGTATCTGTTTTATCTTTCACCGGACATACTTCAAAACAAACTCCGCATCCCGTGCAGTCCTCCGGCGCAACCTGTATGGAATATTTCTGTCCTTTAAAATCCCTGTCCTTTGCATCCGTACTTTTAAAAGACTCCGGTGCATTTTCCAGTAATTTTTCATCATACACTTTTATCCGTATTGTCGCATGCGGACAAACGATCGCGCACTTTCCGCATTGTATGCAAATGCTTTCATCCCAGACAGGAATATCGAGCGCAATGTTTCTTCTCTCCCATTGCGCTGTTGCTGACGGAAATGTCCCGTCAACAGGGAATGCGCTGACAGGTAACAGGTCTCCCCTTCCGGCTATAATTTCACCAAGTACGTCTCTGACATACTCCGGCGAGTTCTCCGGTACAGGTGGTAAAATATCAAAAACTCCCGTAACTTTTTCAGGCACTTTTACATCATGCAAATGACTGAGCGTATTATCAACTGCCTTCAGATTTAATTTAACTATCTCATCACCTTTTTTTGAATAAGTTTTTCTTATCGACTCTTTTATTTTTTCAATGGATTCATCTTTCGGAAGAATTCCCGATATTGCAAAAAAGCAAACCTGCATTACTGTATTTATCCGTCTGCCCATTCCGCTTTCCTCAGCGACTTTCTGAGCGTCTATAGCATAAAATTTTATTTTTTTGTCAATGATAGTTCGCTGGGTTGCAATCGGAAGTGAGTCCCAAATTTCCACACTTTTTTCTGGGGAGTTGATAAGGAATGTTCCGCCTTCTACTATGTCTTTCAGCATATCAGTCTTCTCTAAAAATACCGGTTGATGACAAGCTATAAAATTAGCTTTTGTTATCAGATAAGCCGAACGTATAGGCTTCGGTCCAAATCTCAGATGCGAAACTGTCATCGTCCCGGCTTTTTTTGAATCATAAACAAAATATCCCTGTGCATAAAAATCAGTATTTTCACCTATAATTTTGATCGTGTTCTTATTAGCCCCGACTGTTCCGTCCGAACCAAGTCCGTAAAACATTGCTCTCACAACTTCCTTTGGCTCAATGTCAAATTCGGGATCATAATCCAGACTCTTATTTGTAACATCATCATTTATTCCAATTGTGAAATGGCTCTTTGGATTTTCAAGCGAAAGATTATCATAAACACCTTTGACCATTGCCGGTGTGAATTCTTTTGAAGAAAGACCGTATCTGCCTCCGACTATTTTTGGTAATGATTTAAATGTTGTATTTCCATTTGAAAAAGCTTCAAAGACAGCATTCACACAATCCTGATAAAGCGGCTCGCCTGTTGCGCCGGGCTCTTTGGTTCTGTCTAATACTGCAATTGACTTAACAGATGAAGGTATAGATTCATTAAATCTTTTTATGTCAAATGGTCTGTATAATCTGACTTTCAGCAAACCGACCTTTTCACCTTTAAGCATCAGATTATCAACTGTCTCTTCGACCGTATCACAGCCGGAAGCCATTATCACTATCAACTTTTCTGCCTCCGGATGTCCGTAATAATCAAACAACTTATATTGCCTTCCGGTATACCCGGCGAGCTTATCCATATTTTTCTGTACAATATCAGGACATGCGTCATAATATTTATTCACGACTTCCCTGTTCTGAAAGAATACATCGGGATTCTGAGCAGTTCCTCTGATAAAAGGATGATCCGGCGACAAAGCTCTTTTTCTGTGAGCTGTCACGAGCTCCTCGTCGATCATTTTTCTGATAATGTCTTCTGAGATCATCTCAATTTTATCAACTTCATGCGAAGTCCTGAATCCGTCAAATATAGATAAAAACGGAATCCTCGACTCAAGAGTAGAAGCCATTGCGATCAGTGTCATGTCCATAACTTCCTGCACAGATGCAGCGGTCAGCATTGCGAATCCGGTCGAACGCGCAGCCATTATGTCACTGTGATCTCCGAAAATAGACAATGCGTGTGTTGCAATCGCGCGGGCGGTTATATTGAACAAAGCCGGAGTGAGTTCCCCGGCGATCTTGTACATATTAGGTATTTTTAAAAGTAAACCCTGTGAAGCGGTGAAGGTAGTTGTAAGCGCACCTGACTGCAGCGAACCGTGGGCAGTTCCCGCGGCACCTCCTTCACTTTGCATTTCTATGACTGTAGGGACAATGCCCCAGATATTTTTGATTCCTTTTGAAGACCATTCGTCTGCGAGTTCCCCCATAGTGGACGAAGGTGTGATCGGATAGATGGCGCAGACCTCATTGCATCGGTAAGCTATGTAAGCAGCAGCTTCATTTCCGTCTATTGTGGCATATTTCTTTGCATTCATTTTCCTGTTTTGGTATTAGTTATATCTAGGAGTGCAAGAATTATACCAAAAGTTTAAAAAGTATTGGGTATTGGGTATTGGGTATTGGGTATTGGGTCTTGAGTATTGGGTATTGGGTATTGAGTATTGAGTATTGGGTATTGGGTATTGAGTATTGAGTAATTTATCGCCACGGCGGATGGTTAATCTGAAATATATGAAATACCTAACTGGTTATTCGTGCTGCCGCCGCGGATCCTAATTCCTAATTCATCATTCCTAATTCATAATTCCTAATTCCTAATTCCTAATTCCTAATTCCTAATTCCTAATTTTATTCAATGTAACCTTCAACAAGTATCATATCCGAATCAGCAGACATATTTCTAAGCTTCATTGCCGGGGCATATTCCACGCTGTTCCGCCATTTCTTTGCCTGATCCATTGAAGGAAATTCCAGTATTACAATTCTTTTAGGGATCCAGTCTCCTTCAAGTACTTCTGTCTTTCCTCCTCTGACTATATATTTTCCTCCGTAAAGCGCAATCGTATCAGTCGCCAGTTTTCTGTATTCTTCAAATGTTTCAGGGTCCTTAATTTCTATTTCAATAATAATGTAAGCGGGCATAATTTAGTTTTGGTTAATTGGTTAATTGGATATTTGTAATTTGTAATTTGTAATTTGTAATTTGTAATTTGTAAAACTAAATACTCATCACACAATACACAATATTAAAAAATCACTTTTAATAAAAAATATAATACTATATTTTCACATTCCTAATTTTTTAAAATTAAATCAAAATCCAAATGAAAACAAAATTTATCGTAGTAATTCTTAGTATTTTTTTACTCTCTTCATTTTCATACGCTCAGAAGAAAAAAAAATCCATTACCGATATTGTTGGTTCTGAAGTAAGTATGGGAAAAACAATGAGCAGCATAGTAAGCGGCTTAAATAACAGTTCATTTACAAACGGTAAATCCGGAAAGAAAGATCTTATCAGTCAGCTTTCAGGAATCAAAGGTACAGACTATTTGCAGTATGCATCAGTTGCAGGTGAACTGGCGGGAGCATTAAAAGAAACATCGTTTTTACCGGACTGGGCAAGCAAGAAAGACGGAATTTTGGATCAAATTCAGACTGCAAGTTCGATAGCAGGCGTAGCAAGCGGTTTATCAGGGATCTTCGGAATGCTGAGTCCGGATGCAATGGGCAGTAAATTATTGAAAAATAAAGGATCAATTTCGACAGCGCTGAATGTATTGTCGATTCTTAAGTAAATAGAAAGTATTGGGTATTGGGTATTGGGTATTAGGTATTAGGTATTAGGTATTAGGTATTAGGTATTAGGTATTAGGTATTAGGTATTAGGTATTAGGTATTAGGTATTGGGTTTTTGGAAATCCGACATAGAGAGTAAAATTATAAATTTACTCGCAGTGTCGGATTCTTATTTGTAAATTGTAATTTGAAATTTGCAATGTGTAATTCCTAATTCGTAATTTGAAATTTGTAAATTGTAATTTGTAATTTGAAATTTGTAATTCGTAATTCCTAATTCCTAATTCTTAATTCTATTTTATTCTCTTCTACAACCCTCCCGCCAATCAAGTGTTCCTGTATAATCTTCTCCAGCACTTTCGGAGTGCATGAGTGATACCAGACTCCTTCAGGGTAAACTACCGCGATCGGTCCGTCCTGACATATCTTAAGACAATTAGCTTTACTCCTGTGAATACCACCGTCTCCGGTAAGTTTCAGTTCCTTCAGTCTCGACTTCAGATAATCCCATGATTCCAGACCTTCTTCTTTTTTACAGCACTTTGCCTTTGTAGGATCTGCGCAAAGAAATATGTGACGCTTTGTTTTATCAAAGCCGAGTTCTTTGGCTTTTTGTTCGACTGATTTTTTACCCATTTTATTAATTAAGAATTTAAAATTAGGAATTATGAATTAGGATTTACGACAAAATACAAAACTATATTTTGGATTTGAAGTCTATCTTATATATTATTTGCATATCAAAACACAGCTGTCCAAATCGATTTTTATACGTGCTAAAAAATTTTATTAAGATTTTCATCAGGGATAATTTTCCCTTGCCCGAAACAACCTCACCGCGCCCTCAACCTGTACTGACCAATTCCGGATTGTCTTAATTCTAATTAAAACTTAACGCAGAGATTCAGAGCAGCAGAGAAATCGTAAAATTAAAGTCTCTGCTTCTCTGTGGCTCTGCGTTTTGCATCGGCGGAGTCCGGAAGAGTGCGAGACTTCGCAGGGGGAAAGAT
>JAGPCH010000105.1 GCA_018058125.1 Ignavibacteria bacterium
TTACAGAACCGTAGATCTTATTGTTTTGCAAAGCATAAATGTATAACCGGATAATGTCATCTATATGGATCCATGAAAACCATTGTTTCCCATTTCCCTGATATGCACCGATTTTGAATTTAAAAGGAGTTAACATTTCTTTTAAGGCTCCTTCATTATTATCAAGTACTATTCCGGTTCTGATATTCACTACTCTTACTCCCAGCTCAACGGCTTTCAGGGCTTCACCTTCCCAGTCTCTGCAGACTCTGGCAAGAAAATCCATACCGGAAGGTGAATCTTCATTTAAAATTTCATCACCGCAAAAACCGTAGTATCCGACTCCTGAGGCATTGATCAGACATTCCGGTGTTTTCTGACAATAGCCCAAAGCATCTACGATCAGTTTTGTATTATCTATGCGGCTGTCATAAATTTCCTTTTTGTATTCGTCAGTCCATCGCTTACCAGCTACATTTGCTCCGGCAAGATTGATTATAGAATCTACATCTTCAAGCAATTTATACAGAACCGAGGGGTCATCATAATTTGCAAATCTGTAAATCTCCTTTGCATACTCTTTTCTGAAGATCTCTTTGGCTTTTTCAGGATCTGTTGTCAGGATTTTTACAAGCGCGCCCTGGTTTACCAGCTCTTTTACAAGCTTTGTGCCTATCATCCCTGTTGCGCCGGTAATTAAAATTTTTCTTATCATATGTTTCTTAATAATATAAATGCTTAACTTCTTATTAAATCAGCTTAAAATAATCACTAATAATTTTAAGTTGAATTTTTAAAAATTCATTAATAAATTAACAAAATTTATTAACAAAAAAGAAAGGAAAATATATTGAAATCAAGAATAAATTTACAATCAATAAAAATTCTGATACTGACAACAGTAACAGTATTTTCACTATCAGTTCTTACCGGATGTGATGAGGATAATCCAATAAGCCCATCAACACCACAAGCTTTTCTGTCTGTAATACATGCTTCACCAAATGCGCCGAATGTAGATATTATATATGGCAGCAGTACAGTTGCATCGGATTTTCCATATCTTTCCAGGCTTCAATATTTACCTGTAACCGGAAATGCAGTAACAAATCTAAGAATTAATGCAGCCGGAACAAGTACAACTGTAATTGATACTGCGCTTTTTATGGAGAACGGAATGTACTATACGGTTTTTGCCTATGATTCATTGTCAAAGATCAAACCTCTGTTTCTTAATGACAATCTTTCTTCACCGGGCAGTATTAATGCAAATGTAAGGTTTGTTCATCTAAGTCCAAACGGTCCTACAGTAGATGTAGGAGTATCAGGTAAATCACCATGGTTCCCGTTTTATTCTTTTTCACAAGCATCAGGTTTCAGACCTGTAACAGGTCAGATGTATGATTCCCTGAATGTATATAATCCTGCCGGTTCATCAAACATAATTTATACAAAACCTAATGTAACTTTTGAAGCAGGAAGAATTTACACTATCATTGCCAACGGATTTGCCGGCGGATCAGGTACACAGGCATTTGGTCTTACTATCTATCCTAATAATTAAACTGATATTTTCAGTCACTTTAAAAAGACAGTTTGCATAAGCGGACTGTCTTTTTTAATAAAATACTTTTTCAAGAAAAAGTCCTGAAGGCGGTGCAGTATATTTTGCAGGTTCACCGGAAAAGTGAGCAAGATATTTCTTTATGTCGCCGGCATCAATATTTCCTCTGCCTGCTTCCACGAGCATTCCGGTAATTCTCCTTACCATTTTCCATAAAAAATGAGATGCTTTGATCCTGATATAAACCAGATCATCTTCTTCAGTAATATCTATAAATTCAACAAGCACTTTTGTTGATTTATTCTCTTTATCCGGTTCGGAGAATGACTGAAAATTATTCATTCCTTTCATTAGCTCAGCGGCAATTCTCATTTTTGAAACATCGAGATCATCTTTGATCCACCATACATATTTCTTATCAAAAGCAGTTCTTCTTTTTGAAATACGGTAAAGATACTGACGAGATTCTGCTGAATGCCTGGCGTGAAAATCATTATCAGCTTTTTCAATATTCAAAATATTAATGTCGGAAGGCAGTTCGTCATTGATCTTAAACTGAAGAATATGCGGAGCAAGCATGGTTTCGCAGTCGATGTGAGCAACCTGCTCGATGGCATGCACTCCGCTGTCAGTTCTTCCTGAGCCCTGAAGATCCAGGAGCTTGCTGCTGCCTTTGGATTTTTGGAAAGCCGTTTCAACGGCTTTTATCAATGTACCCTGAACCGTCTTGGCATTATTCTGTTTCTGCCAGCCCGAATAATTTGTCCCGTCATATTCCATGAATAATTTAAATTTCATTCCTGTTCTTCCGCTTATTTAAAATATACCACACGCTGTATTTGCCCGGACCGGTTAGCATTAGAGCAATAAAAACAAACATTAATTCCATAGGATATATTACCTTGTTCCACGGATCCAGACTTACCAGATGTTTTGACATTGCTGTAAGCATAGTAAATGCCATCAAAAATGCCGCCGGCCTGAAGAGTAATCCGGCTATGATAAAAAACGGAACTATAAATTCAGAAAATGCCGCCATAAATCCCCAGAATCCGGGCAGGAAATTAATTCCAAAACTTGACATAGCTTCTCCGAGTTTAACCCACCTTTCCGGACCTCCTGTGATCTTACCAAGTCCGTGTACAAAAATAAAAGACAGTCCGATACCTACTCTGATTATTAATATTCCAATATCCGAATGTTTACTTAAACTATTATGCATAATATAATTTTATTTTTTCAAAAAATTTTCCAAAGCTTCATTAAACTCTTCCGGACTGTCAATATTACAAAGGTGACCGGCTTTATCTATAACTTTAAACTCACAGTTTTTTATTTCTTCTTTTATATTAAATGAATTGATCAAAGGTGTCAGTACGTCATCTCTTCCTACCATGACTAGAACCGGTATGGTAATTTCTTTCAGCTGGTAAAATGAATTAGTTCTTGTAGCTATTGCAATCTGATTTGAAATAATTCCTTTCTCATCAGCCCAGCTGAGGATCATATGAATAAAATTCCGGATCTCCTTATTATGATAACTTTCATCAGAAATTAATTTCCTCAAAAACTCTTCAAGAAATTTCTCCTTTCCTCCTGCTCTTACTTTCATGATACTTTCCGAGCGGTTTAAGAGAGCTGTATTATTATCATTCTCAGCTTTGGTACCTGCAAGTATAATGGTTTTGAATTTTGAAGGTTCTTTTAATACAGCTCTCTGCAGAATATATCCTCCCATGGAAAGTCCGCAGGCATTTACCTTTTCAAGCTTCAGGTGCTCAATGATCTTGAACAGGTCATTTACATGGTCTTCCATGGTGAACAGATAGTTTGCAAGTTCATTGCTGTAGCCAAGCCCTCTCGCGTCATAAGTTATTACTCTGTACCTATCCTTGAAATGTTCGACCTGTGAATCCCACATCCTGTTACATAGCGGGAAAGCGTGTGAAAATATCAGCGGCTCGCCTGAACCGCCATAATCTGTTACACTTATATCGTGTAGTTTAAAATTTATCATTGGGTGTGTTTGATTTATTTTTATTTTATCGCGTTGCTTAAAAATTTATTGAAGTCATATGAGATTTTTATATGCTCCGAAATTACATCCGGCAGATCATCCTTTAAAACAATATCCGGTTTAAAGTTATTATACACATAGAATTGTTTCATCTTTAAAATTTCTATCAAAGCCGGATCTTCCTTCTCAATATTAAGACCTTCATATCCCTTCGGAAGTTTAATCAGAGATTCACCTGAAACATTACCAAATGTTTTAACAAATTTTTTTTCAGTGATTATTGCTTTATAGTTATTGTAATTCTTGAAAATATGATTTCTGATTTTTTTGAGATAATCATTGTCCATGCTGTACTGACCGGAGGCAAAAAGAAATTCTTTTGCATTAAAATGAAAATAGAATGCAGGAATCTCGGCTGCTTTAATACGGTCAAAAGCAAATGCTGCGGCATAAATTTCCTTATAGGGTCTTTTATCCTTAGCAAATCTTACGTCACGGTTGATACGGAAAATTGATTTATAATTGACTACAATGTCGGGATCGATTTTATTTATTTCGATGGCTAAAGTATCGATAAGATTGCGCATAGGTTTTTTGAGATTCTCTTCATATGAATTTCTGTTCTCATCAAACCATGCTTTGTTATTGTTTGACGGAATGGAAAGATCTTTTAGAAATTTCAATGCTTTTTTCGGAAAACCAAAAAACGGTTCTTTGATTAATTCATCTAACATTTTAGAAAAAAATTTTGATTTACGGAACTTAATCTCATTTGGTGTCTATAACTCTCTGTATGGAAATTGTATTCCAATCTAAGTATTAATTTCAACTTTTAAAATTTAAAAAAGCATTTTACAAAAAATATTATAAATTACGTCATGAAAACTCAAAATTTATGCTTCTCTTTTCTTTTGATAATAATATTGATCCTTCAGTCTTCTAGTTCACATAGTCAGTCCAAAGATGTGAACTTTAACATTTCCACCAACAGCATATACTTTCCGGGTGAGGATATTAATATGAATATGTATTCATATGATTACGGAAATAAAAAAGACGGGCGAAAAAACATTACTTTTGAGATTTCAGTTTTAAAAATAAAAGACATAGATGCGTTTTATTCAAAACAATCTTCACGGTATAATCTTGATGTGTTAAGCAAAGACAGTCTCAATCTTTTGTATCTTACCGAAGAAGTTTCATCTTTTGAAAAAACATTAAGCTCGAAAAGAGATTATGGTTATTTGTATATCAATGAAACCATTCCGATTAAAGTAAATTCCAAAGGCGCATATCTGATACAAGTAAAATCCGGTAACAAAGTCGCTTACTGCGGATTCATTATCTCTGATTTAGGAATGGTTTCCAAAGCAGGAAATAATTCAATGCTTGCTTATGTAGTCGACAGAAGATCCGGTAATCCGATTTCAAATGCACAGTTGAGTTTCTATATAGGAACTAATCAGATCGGCGCAGGAAAGACAATGGATGGAATGTTTTACCAGACTGTAACAGATGAAGTTAAAGTGAATACCGGCTCGGATGAAGATTCAAAACCGATGATAATAGGAAAGCATAATGATGATATAGTTCTGTCTGATGCTTATATGTTCTTCGGATACAATCAGAATAAATATTACACCTACATTTTCACCGAACAGCCTGTTTACAGAACCAGCTCGGAAGTTAATTTCAAAGGGACGATAAGAAAAAATACTTCCAGCGGAATGGAACCTCTCAGCAATAAAGAGTTGACAGTAATTATCAAAGACTCGAAAAATTCTGAAGTGTATAAGGAATTAGTTAAAACAAATAGTAACGGAAGTTTTGACGGATCATATAAAATTGATGAGAACGGTGCGTTAGGTGATTATTATATTTATGCTAATATAGATGAGAACAATTCCTACAGCGCGCCTTTCACTGTCGAGCAATATAAAAAGCCTGAATATAAAGTAACCGTCACAACTGACAGAAATCAGTATTTCGGTCATGACGAACTAAAAGCAGAGATCGATGCCAGATATTATTTTGGAAGTCCTGTTACGGAAGCAACTGTTGAATTCAATATTTATAAAGTAAGATATTACAAGCCTTGGTGGATGTTCTCAGAATATTCATGGTGGTATTCCGACTATTATGAAAATCAGGATGATAATCAGAAATTCAACGGAGCGGAATTTATTTATTCCGGAAGCGGTCAGCTTGACAGTGAAGGGAAACTTTCAATTGATTACAAAATTAATGAAGACTTCAAATCCGAAGACCGTGGCTACTATGACTGGTACAGACCTTACTATAACAATTCGGATTACAAATACATTGTGCAGGCAAAAGTAACAGATAAATCACGACGTGAGATCTCGGGGAATACGACCGCATTTGTTACAAGAGGCGGATTTTCTTTGACAGCGAAAACTGATAAATATATTTATAAACCTTCCGAGACTGTTAATATTACGGTCAATGCTTTTGACTTTGCTGATAAGCCTGTCGAAACTGAATTTGAAGCAACTGTTTATAAGACCAACTGGAACAGAGATTACAGCAAAGAAGACAAAGACCTGAAACAAACTATAAAAGGAAGTACAAAGATCGACGGAAAGGGAATTGTAAGTTACAAT
>JAGPCH010000106.1 GCA_018058125.1 Ignavibacteria bacterium
AGCTTACACAGTATTGATAAGATGAATTGCACTCGTAATCTATAACTCTTACTTTGTATCTTTTAATACACAATACACAATACAAAATACACAATACACAATACACAATACTCATATATGCATCCAACGGGCACAGTCACATTTCTTTTCACCGATATAGAAGGCAGCACAATGCTGTCACAGGAATTTCCTGATTTATATCCGGATGCGCTTTTAAAACACAATACTATTCTGCAAAATACTGTTGAGTCCAATAACGGTTTGGTTTTTAAAATAGTAGGGGATTCTTTTTGCTGTGCATTTGAAAAAGCATCAGATGCAGTAAGAGCTGCAATTGAAATTCAATTGAAATTTTCAAATGTAAAACAGGATAAGGCTGTAATAAAAATTAGAATGGGTATTCATTCCGGAAATGCTGAATGGAACGGTAAAGATTATATGGGTTACATTACTCTTGCTAGATCAGCGAGAGTAATGTCCGCGGCAAATGGAGGTCAGATACTAATATCACAGAATTCATATAATCTCTTAGACAAAGACTTATTTATTGATAACCATACTTTAAAATTACGAAATAACAGTCAGAATGAAATTTCATTCCGTGATCTTGGGGAAAGAAGATTAAAGGATGTTATACAGCCTATCAGACTTTTTCAAATTTTATGTCCGGGACTTAAGGAAGAATTTCCTTCATTAAAAACACTCGATGTAAGACCTAATAATCTTCCTGTGCAGCTTACAAGTTTTATAGGAAGGGAAGAGGAAATGAAAAAAGTAAAAAGCATTCTTGCAAAATCCAGATTATTGACAATTATTGGTTCGGGCGGTTCCGGGAAGACCAGACTTGCAATGCAAACAGGAGCAGATATGATTGATGATTTTCAAAATGGAGTGTTTATAACAGAGCTTGCTTCATTATCGGAAAATTCATTGATAGTACAAACTCTTATGGATTCGATCGGCATAAAGGAAGAGCAAGGAATTACGCCAAAAGAAAAATTATCCGGTTTCCTTAAAAACCACGAGACATTATTGATATTTGATAATTGTGAACATCTGATAAGTGAATGTGCAAACATTGCCGAATTCCTGTTAATTAATTGTCCAAAACTTAAAATAATAGCTACAAGCCGAGAATCATTAAATTGTTCGGGAGAGCATACTTACAAAGTACCGTCACTGGAGTTACCTGAGAGTTCTGATTATGATAATCCCGGTATTTTAATTCAATATGAAGCAGTAAGACTGTTTACAGAAAGAGCATTATCGGTAAATTCTAATTTCCGAATTAATAATAAAAATGCTTCCTCCATAGCCGAGATATGCAGCCGGCTTGACGGGATACCTCTTGCGATCGAACTTGCTGCAGCCCGTTCAAATATCCTGACAGCTGATAAGATTAACGAACGGCTGGATGACAGATTTAAATTATTAAGCGGCGGTAAAAGAACAGCATTGCCAAGACTGAAAACTCTAAGAGCGCTGATAGACTGGAGCTATGATCTTTTATCTGATAATGAAAAAATATTATGGCAGCGAGTGACAACCTTTACAGGAGGATGGACTCTGGAAGCTGCAGAAGAAATTGTTTCAGATATAAATATTCCGGAAGATGAAATATTTGATCTTCTCGGACAGTTGGTAAATAAATCAATTATAATCTTTAATTCGGATAAAAACAGATACAGTATACTTGAAACGATCAGACAATATGGAAATGAAAAACTCAAAGATTCAAATTTAGAAGAGGAATTTAAAAATAAACATTTGCAATATTTTACTGAACTTTCAGTATCGGCAGATATTAAATTAATGGAGAGTGAAATTCAGTTATGGATCGAAAAACTTGATTCGGAACATGGGAATTTTCAGTCTGCCATTGCGTGGGCAATAAGTGAAGGCAAATATGAAGAAGGTTCAAAGCTCGCCGGTAATTTAGGAAACTTCTGGGAAATACGGGGTCATAACTCAATTGGGATCAAACTGCTTGAAAGTTTAATGGAAAAATCCATAGGTGTCAGCAGATCCGCAACAGCAAAAGTTCTTTTGTCAGTCGGCATTCTTTACAGAAATCTTGGTAGATTTGAAAAGTCGAAAATTTCTTTATATGAAAGTCTTAAGCTGTACAGAGAAATTGGAAATAATCAGGGCATCGTAAGTTCACTTAATAATCTTGGTATTGTAGAAGCTGATAGAGGAGATTATAAAAGATCTCTTGAACATCATGAAGAAGGGTTGAAGATAGCTCGTGAATTCGGAAATAAAAGCGGTATTGCTGATTCTTTAACTAATATTGGAACTATTTCATATCATCAGGGGAAATATGATCCGGCGCAGAGGTATTATGAAGAAAGTCTGAAGTTGAACCGTGAGATTGGATTCAAACCCGGGATTGCGATGTGCCTTAACAATTTGGGAGGTCTTGCTTCAGTGAAAGACAATTATGAGGAAGCAAAAAAGCTTTTCGGTGAAAGTCTTAGTTTAAGCAGGCAAATTGGGGATAAAACAGGAATTGGTATGTGTCTCAACAATTTAGCAAGATTTGAATCAGAAGAGAGGAATTATGAACAGGCGCAGAAATTATATGAGGAAAGTCTTTCCATTTGGAGAGAGCTTGGAGACAAACTGGGAATTGTAATGACAATTAATAATCTCGGTATTCTTGAAATAGAAAATGTCAATTTTGAGAATGCTCGAAATTTGTTCAAAGAAAGTCTGATATTAAGTATAGAGATTGGAGATAAAATTGGATTGATCAAAACTCTTATTGGTATGTCAGCAATTACCGATAAGAATTATCAGATATGCCGTTCTGTAAAATTGCTCGGAGCTGTAGAGTCAGCATTAGTATCCTCAGGATTACTTCATCAGTTAAAGAACAATGAGTTTTATAATAGAATAATCACAAATTTTCAGAAAGAATTATCTGCAAATGATTTTGCAAAATATTGGGAAGAAGGGAAGAAGATGTCGCTGGAAGAAGCATGCCAGTTGGTAGTTAAAAGTTAAAAGTTAAAAGTTAAAAGTTAAAAGTTAAAAGTTAAAAGTTAAAAGTTAAAAGTTAAAAGTTAAAAGTTGAACGTTGAAAGTTTGTTTATAAGTTAATTCCTAATTCCTAATTCCTAATTCCTAATTCCTAATTCCTAATTCCTAATTCCTAATTCTTAATTCCTAATTCTTAACTCCTAATTCTTAATTCCTAATTCTAAATTCCCAATTGATGAAATATATTTGAAATTTCAAACTGATTAACTTATTTTACTCACTGTATATATTTTGAAATTAATTTTATTGATCATATGACTTATCTGAGAATTTTGCTGATATTTATTGTTATAAATTCAGGTTGTGATAAGAATTCCGGTAACAGAAGTTCGGCAAATGAACCGGGTAATTCATCTGACAGATCAAATGATAATTTAAAAGAAGATGATAACAATTTCATAAACCCTGAGGGAAAAGATATCTCCTCCCGTTTTCTGATCCCGACAGGATATAAAAGATTGAATACTAAAGAAGGTTCTTTTGGAGATTATCTTAGGAATTTTCCTTTAAAAAAAGACGGTTCTAAAGTTTATTATTTTGACGGAACAGAAAAGGAAAATCAGGATATACATGAAGCTGTACTTGATATAGATGCAGGAGATAAGGATCTGCAGCAATGTGCAGATGCCATAATGAGACTGAAGGCGGAGTATTTATATGAAAGAAAAGAATATGAGGATATTCATTTCAACTTTACAAACGGTTTTAATGCTGATTATGCAAAATGGGCTGAAGGTTACAGGATAAAAGTAAGCGGAAACAAATCAAACTGGTATTTAACCGGTGAAAAAGATTATTCACACGGGACTTTCAAGAATTATCTTGAAATAGTATTTTCGTATGCCGGTACGCTTTCATTATCCAAAGAATTAGTAAGTGTAAATGCAAAGGATCTCAAGATTGGAGATATTTTTATATTCGGAGGTTCGCCCGGACATGCTGTACTGATCGTCGATGCAGCGGTCAATGAAAATAACGAAAAAATATTCTTACTGGCTCAGAGCTATATGCCGGCGCAGGATATTCATGTTTTGAAGAATCCTGTGAACAAGGATCTATCCCCATGGTATTATCTGGAAGATTCAGATAAATTATATACACCTGAATGGACTTTTGAAAAAACTGATCTGAAGAGATTCAATAAGTAAATTCAGCAATTAACATATTCGGGAATTTAAAAGTATCAGCAAAATAATTATTTAATATGAATTACAGAATTGAGATCAAATGGGGTGTGATATTCATTATTATGATGCTTATATGGACCTTTATGGAAAAACTTGTCGGACTTCACAGTCAGTATATAAGTTTACATAAAGTTTATTCAAATCTTGTTTTAATTCCATCAGTAATAATTTTTGTTTTTGCTTTACGTGATAAGAAGAAGAATTTTTATCACGGATCAATGACATATAAGGAAGCTTTTACAACCGGCTTTTTAGTTACTGTAATAATTGCAGTCTTAAGTCCAATATCCCAGTTTATTGCAACAGAAATAATATCGCCTGATTATTTCAGTAATATAATAAGATTTAATGTAAAGAATGAAATTATGTCTCAGCAGGAGGCAGTAAAATATTTCAGTCTTTTTAATTATATGATCTTATCTTTTATAGGGGCTTTTGTACTTGGATTGCTGATCACTTCCATTGTTTCGGCATTTGTAAAATCAAACAAAAGGCATTACAGGCAATGAAAAAATGTATGTTTAATTTTTATTTTAGAAAACATTGCTGAATTTTTCAAGATTCAAACTTGTGTCAGGATCTATTATCTCGATATGAAAAACATTTAAACTGTTATATTCAAGTTGAGATTTACCTGTTTTATTAATTAGCAATTCAAATGCTGTCAGGATTCAAAAGGATTTTCAGGGAAACTGTAATGCGGATCATGATGGCATTGCGTTCTGATAAACTCATAAAAAAATATGGGAATGCGGAAAAGTTCATCAGTCACTGGTCTAATTTAGCAAGACTGGTAAAGGAATCTTTTTATATTTTACTTGGAATAATCTCAGCAGGATTTGGACTTAAAGGGTTTCTTCTGCCAAATTCTTTTATAGACGGAGGGGTTACAGGAATTTCACTATTGACTGCACAGTTAACAGATCTTCCTCTGTCAGTTCTGATCCTGATTATTAATCTTCCTTTTATAGCCCTAGGCTATAAGCAGATAAATAAATCCTTTGCTAAAAAAAGCATTATTGCAATTGCAGGACTTGCATTGGCTGTTGCGTTCATAGAATATCCTGTCATTACATCAGACAAGCTGCTTGTCGCAATGTTCGGGGGTTTTTTTCTAGGAGCCGGAATAGGACTTTCTATCAGAGGAGGTGGAGTACTGGACGGAACGGAAATACTGGCAATTTATATCAGTAAAAAATCAAGTTATTCGATCGGCGATGTGATACTGGTCTTTAATATTATGATATTTTCAGTTGCTGCCTATCTTCTTTACATTGAAATAGCTTTGTATGCTATGTTGACTTACATTGCCGCTTCAAAAACGGTCGATTTTTTAGTAGAAGGAATTGAAGAGTATATGGGAGTATCGATAGTTTCGGAGAAATCAGAAGAGATCAGATTAATGATAACAGGCAAGTTGGAAAGAGGAGTTACAATAATAAACGGAAACAGAGGTATCGGAAAGATCAGAAATGGACTTGGAAAAGTTGATATTTTATATACTGTGATAACAAGGCTGGAGGTTTCCAAGCTTCAATCTGAAATAGATCAGATCGATTCGAAAGCATTTGTCGTGATCAGCTGTATAAAGGATGTAAAAGGCGGTATGATAAAAAAACATCATACGGCATAATGAATTTAAATTAGAAAACAATTTGAGAAATTTAAAAAAGCGGATATAATTAATGATAGATAGATTTTTACTTACACCATTTCAGAGATTTATAAGGGCTGAAAGCTCAAGCGGTGTGCTGCTGTTTGGAGCAACAATAATTGCTTTGATATGGGCAAATTCTCCTTTTAGCGAGAGTTATAATAATTTATGGCAATTTAAAATAGGGATCACATCAGAAGCATTCGAACTTCAGAAGCCTCTTATTCT
>JAGPCH010000107.1 GCA_018058125.1 Ignavibacteria bacterium
ATTCTGTATGCCCAGGTCCTGAAACTGCTGTCACCGCGGAATGTGGAAAGTTTTGTAATGATCTTTATAAGAGTTTCCTGTGTCACATCTTCTGCATCAGAAGGATTCCAGACCATTTTTAATGCAATGTTATATATCCATGACTGATGGCGCTTAATTAGTTGCTCAAGACTTTTTTTATCACCTTTGATTGCCTGCTCAACTAATAATTTGTCTTCTGCAGTTGTTTCGTTTTTTTCAATGAATGGATTTGTCATTTTCTTAAATTTAATGTTTAATTATTAGACAGTAATTATCAGATTTTGTGACAATGTTATTTGTTAAAGTAAGTTAAGTAGGTTAAGTAGGTTAAGTAAGGTTTTATAATATTTTATTAAAAAAAATGCCGGCACTGGTTAAAGTCCGGCATAATTTAATTCCTAATTCTGAATTCCTGATTATTAATTGCTCTTCATTACATCTTCAACATTAGAATATTTATACTTAAACGCATCAGCTACACCTTTATAAACGATCTGTCCATTGATCATATTGAGACCAAATTTCAGTTCTTTGTTTTCTTCACAAGCTTTATGCCAGCCTTTGTTTGCAAGCTCGACAGCGTAAGGAAGAGTAGCATTTGTCAGTGCAATTGTCGAAGTGAATGGAACTGCTCCCGGCATATTTGCCACGCAGTAATGAAGAATACCGTCAACAAAGTAAGTCGGGTTTTCGTGGGTTGTCGGTTTGCATGTTTCAATACAACCGCCCTGATCGACAGATACGTCCACTACTACCGAACCAGGCTTCATCAGCTTTAACATTTTTCTTGTAATAAGTTTCGGAGCTTTTGCACCTGCTATAAGAACTGCGCCGATTACAAGATCAGCTTTTTTGATGATCTCACGAATATTAAAAGGATTACTCATTAACGTAGTAATATTTCTAGGCATTACATCATCAAGATATCTGAGTCTGTAAAGACTGTTATCCATGATTGTTACTTTAGCGCCGAATCCTGCCGCGATCTTTGCAGCGTTGGTTCCGACAATTCCGCCGCCGAGCACTACTACTTCGGCCGGCTCCGTTCCCGGAACGCCGCCGAGAAGCACGCCTCTTCCGCCCATTGTCTTCTCAAGATATTTTGCGCCTTCCTGAGGAGCCATTCTGCCTGCTACTTCACTCATCGGGATCAGAAGCGGTAATGAACCGTCAGCTTTTTGCACTGTCTCATATGCTATCGCAACACATCTGTTTTTCATCATCGCAAGTGTCAGATCTTTTGAAGATGCGAAATGGAAATATGTAAATACTACCTGATCTTTTCTGATAAGATTGTATTCCGGTTTGATCGGCTCTTTAACTTTCATTATCATATCTGCTGTATCATAAACCTGTTTAGGGGTTTTTAAAATTTTAGCACCTGCTTTTTTATAATTACCATCAGTGAATCCGCTGCCCATTCCGGCATTGGTTTCTACAAATATTTTATGTCCTTGTCTTTTTAATACTTCAGCGCCGATAGGAGTCAGCGCTACTCTGTTCTCATTTGTTTTGATTTCCTTAGGAACACCGATTTTCATATAGATTGGTTTTTATTTTGTGAATGTTTCAAAAATAGACTATTTGATTTTGTTATTCAATTCAGATGTTGTTGGTTTTCTATATGACTTTGAATCATATTTAGGAATTTTGATTTCGTAGACTGTTTATTTTGTTTAAAAATTAATTGTCTCAAATTGACCGGATTGTCAAAAAATGTCAAAATCCACTCAGGTATCTTAGTTTTTTATTTTAAATTAAAGTTTTTCCTTTGGCATAATAAATGATTTTTACTTGTAAATTAAAACTTTTATAAAAAATTTAAAATATTATGAGTATAGATCCCCAAAGGACTTCAAGAATATTTGAAGAAAACATAAAGCAAGATGAGTCTCTCAGAGAGGAGAATCATTTATTGAAATTAACGCTGATTGCAGCTTCCGTTTTAATAGTTGCTGCAATTGTATTTTTTTACTATTACCCTCAGACAGACTATGAAAAAGGAATGAATTATCTTCAGGAAAAGAAGTACGAACAGGCAAAAGCCGAATTTGAATCAGTTGAACCTGATGATAATAATTATACAATGGCTCACTCAAAAATTAATTACATAAAAGGAAAAATCTCCTACGAAAACGGAGATCAGACAAAAGCACTTTTATTTTTGAAAAAAGTCGAACCCTCTGATGAATATTTTGAAGAGAGTAAACTGATAGTTGAAAAAATTTATTTAGGGAATAATATAGATAGACTTGAAACCCTTAAAGATAATGTCGACGAAGTAAAAGATACAGTAATTATAGAAAAAGAAGTCTTAAGAGAAGAAAAAGATCTTTTAAATAAATCCGAAGCAGAACCTTCATCAAAAAATAATTCTGTAAAACTACCGCCAGTTATAATAGAACTTTATAATGACTTTGAAAACAACTTCAGGGCCGCAGAAAATTTACCTGCTGAAAAAATAAAAAACCACCTTTATATGATGGATTCTATGTATATTAGTTATACAAGAACAGAGATCTATAAGGAAACCGATCCTTATTTAAGAAAAGTTAATAATACCGCCGCTTTATGGATGCAAAATCGGTTAGCATTTCTTTCAAAATCTGTCGATATACAAAACACCGTAAACCCAAACAATACAAGAGATAAAAAAGCAAGTTTAGCAAAAAATGAACTTACCTCACTTAAAAAAGAGGGTGACAGTTTATACTCAAAATTGCAGAAACTGATAAAATAATATAAGATTTAAACAAATATATTATGACATTAAAATCAATTTTAAAACTAAAACAGGAAGGAATCAACATGAATTTACTAAAACGAAACATATTATCGTTTACAATAGCGATAATCCTTGGCTTTACAATTACTGTAAATGCTCAGGAATTTAAAGTTACAAACACTGCTTTGGACCCGGCTAACAGTTCTGATATAATAGACTATAATTTACCCTCAAATATGACGCCAGGTCAGGTGGAAACAGTTTCAATTACACTTGTAAACAACGGGACAACTACCTGGAGGAAAAGTGAGAATTATCATCTAAGACTTTTTGATCCCACTGACAACAGTTATATGCTGAATGTATGGAATCTGAGCAGAGTGGAATTACCAAATGACATCGCTCCATCAGAGAGAGTAGTTATTTCTTTCAATGTAAAAGCTCCTTCTACAAGCGGCAAATATGAACTGAAATGGGCAATGGCAAAAGGTGACGATTACTTCGGAGAATATACTGACAATAAAATCAATGTCGGAGGAGATAACATTACCGTAAACTCAGATAGCAAAAGCAGCAATTCCGAATTTATCAGCGCAATTGTACCGGCTAATATGACTGCCGGCGAAAAATACAAGATCATTCTTTCACTTCAAAATAAAGGTGATGCTGTATGGCAAAATGCATCTACAAACGAATTTATGATCTCACCGATAGTAGAATCATCAGACATTACATATCCGGGCTGGAATTCTGACCCGATTTTTCTTTCGACTGCTATTGATCCGGAACAAACTTCCGATGTGGAATTTTATGTAACGGCTCCTGAAAAATCAGGTGTTTATAATCTCCAGTGGATGATGAAAAGAGGCGAAAATTATTTTGGTGAAAAGTCAGATAAATATACAGTAAATGTAACCGGCGGTTCCGGAGCTCTTAATGATAACAAATCCTATAACGCTTCTTTCATGGAGCAGAATGTTCCTTCCCAAATGGCTTTTAATAAAATGCAGAATGTATCAGTCACTGTTAGTAATACCGGCAGCAAAACCTGGGTAGTGGGAAGTGAACAGTTGGTATTTATTGACGCTAAGAAAACTCCGGTTACGATAAACATGTGGAATGTCGGTTACATTCAGCTTCCTAAAAATGTCGCTCCTGGAGAGCTTGTGACTTTTGATTTTGAGGTCAAACCAACAGAAACAGGCTGGCAGTATTTTCAATGCAGCATGATGACCGGAAACGGTGAATTATTCGGTACACCTTCTCAATCTGTTGAAGTCATAATTTCAGATTAACAATTTTCTAAAGTTGAAATTATACTTATCTAGATAAGTCACAGGCATTTAATTAAATGAGATTGGTATTGAGTATTGGGTATTGAGTATTGAGTCGTGGTTGTTGAGTATTAAGAATTAAGGTATGCAACATAAAAAAACACTCAATACTCTGTCTCAATACACAATACACAATACACAATTCTATTTCAATAATACCATCCGCTTCGTCTCAGTAAAATCACCAGCTTCCAACTTATAGAAAAACACTCCGCTCGAAAGATTGCTACCGTCAAACACAACTGAATAAATTCCGGCTGATTTGCTTTCATTAACAAGAGTTGCTATTTCTTTTCCCAGATCATTGTAAACTTTCAAAGAAACAAGCCCTGCTTTCGAAATTCCAAATTCCAGATTCGTTTTCGGATTGAATGGGTTTGGAAAATTTTGCGATAGAGTATACTCATCCGGTACGGAATTTCCAATTTGCCGGACTGAAGTCAATGTAGTATCTCCATAAACTATTCCGTTTAGGACGCATCCTTTTAATCTGTATTCTTCTCCGTATCCGAGTTCACATATTGAATAACCGGTAAAACCAATTCCTTCCAGTAAATAATAATAAGTTCCTGCAATGATAGGTCCCCTGCATTGAAACTGTCTTTGAGTTCTTTGGGAATTAAAAATAGATATTTGATTAGTTCTTTCAAACCACCCGAAAGTGTCTGAAGTTATAAGTCTTTCACAATTAAAATTATCATTAACATTACCTGACAAGCTGTCAAGTAAAAATTCACCGTTGGTTACTGAGTCATAAGCATATACATTCATAGAGCCGGAATCAATTCTTTGATAGTTCCATGAAGGACTGCTTAAATATAAATCCCACCACCCGGAGAACTGATAATAGATTTTCCCGTTTGGTTTTAAAACAGAATTGGTAATCTGAACAGAATATGTTTCCTGAGTTTCATGAGTTAGACAATTAAACCAAAGATCATTTTTGTCAAAAATGTAAACATTTCCTACGCTTAATGGATAGAACTTTGCCGCAGTAGTATCCCATGCTTTTGAATCAACTGAATGCAGAATGATTACAAGAATTATAGCAGAAATAATTATTTTTGTCTTCATGAATAATTAATTTTAATTTTTTCAATTCCATCCGCATTCAGTTGCTGACATTCAAACTACACAATACTCAATACCCAATACACAATACTTATTTCACGAGAGTCATTTTCTTAACCGACTCATAACTTCTTCCGCCCGAAACTGTTTTTAATTTATATAAATAAACTCCGCTCGGAAGATTCGATGCATTAAAACTGACAGAATATTTTCCGGCAGGTTTGGATTCATTAACCAAGACATCAACAGTTTTTCCGTTAATGTCAAAGACAGTCAACTCAGTATTACCTGTAAAAGGTATTTCAAAATCTATTGAAGTTACTGGATTGAATGGGTTTGGAAAATTTTGATTAAGATTGAATCTATCAGGAAGCTCAGTATTATTTGAAATGCCTACAATAAGTTCAGAGTTAATTCTTGTGACCGAAAAATTTCCCTGCAAACCATTTTCAGTAGCTGTATAGCCGCTTGCCCATAGCCCGCTGAAATCCGTTCCGTAACCTGATATTGATGTTCCAATGGCATCGACACTTCTTGAAGTACTAACTATGTCAGTGTGCCTGATCTCGATCAGCAAATTTCCACCTGAATATATATATGAAGAATCAAATTGGATATCAGGACCAAACTCATTTGGTGAATTTCCGGTAGTATATGAATTTGCCGGGATAGTAAGCGGACCTGATCTGACCAGTTTCTGCGGAGCCACTACATTTGCCGCAAAGACAGGACTCCTGTTAGCCGGATCGACACTACCGCTAAGATAGATATCATAATTAGTGCAGGACGCATCACTTGCCGGCCAGCCCGTAGTACTTGAAACAGGTAGTCTGAAAGTAATGGCATTAAGTGACATTCCGACCAAAGCAGTTAATTGATTAGCATGAATCAATAGC
>JAGPCH010000108.1 GCA_018058125.1 Ignavibacteria bacterium
GACTATGAGTTGGAATGAATTAGAATGATGACTATGATTTGGAATGATGACTATGAGTTGGAATGAATTGGAATGATGACTATGAGTTGGAATGAATTAGAATGATGACTATGATTTGGAATGAATTAGAATGATGACTATGAATTGGAATGATGACTATGAGTATAATGGTTCTGTATTTTCCTGAGGCACCCAGCCTGTTTCGCCTTTCTGATTTTTAAGTAGTAACCAACCGTTAAGGGTTTTTATATATTCCAAAACTTCACCTTCATTTACGTCAAGCTCTTTTGCAGAATAATATTCAGTGATAACTCCATGAACATTATCCATCGTTTCAATTATACTTTTTGGAACCCAGCCTTTGTTACCTTTAAATTCACAAAATATCCAGCCCAGCCATTTTTCTTCTTTCTCTTCTTCGCCTAATAAAATTTTATCACCCGGATTTAATATTATAGGATTCGGATAAAAAGTTTTATATGATTTAATAATTTTAATTTTCATTTTATTATTAACCGGATATTAGTCGGGAAGAATAATGTTTCTGTGTGCTCTTAAAATTCCGCCTTCTGAAATTATTAATTCAACGACACCCGTTCCGCCGGGATACTGAAGAGAAGAGATGTATTTCTCATTCACAAGCGAATCATCGTTAAAAACAAAATCATTAATGTAAAAAGGTTTTGAGTCGTCCGGTAATTTTATAACCGGATGTATGTGAGCAGGGAAATCATTTGACGGATATCTTCCCGGTCTGATAGTATGAATTTCATAATACCCGTTGCTGTCAGTGACACACCATCCGTGAAGATGTCCCTGCCATTTTTGAGCACCGGTCTCATTACCTTTTTTGGAATAGTAACCCGAAGAGTCCGTCTGGTAAGAATATATAATCACGTCTTTATATGGAGTAGTACTATCGGAATGAAAAATATTGCCCGAGATGATAATTTTTTCACCGGGTTCGCCCGGTTTGGAAATGGTCAAAATATTCGTGAGATCCGCCGGCATATTGCGAAAGCTGCAGTCAATGTTTGCATCAGGTGAGTCGCAAGTGTCTTTTGTAACATCAGAATTTGAAATCGTCTTATCGGAGGAAGTCTGAATATTTTTCTGTTCGGATTTTCCGCAGGAATAAACAGATAATAAAATCATAAAGGCGGAAAGAATTTTTACAGTACTCATATATAGTTGTTCATTACTTTGTTTTAATTCATCAGTGAATAGACAATTATATTTGTTCCCATTTTAAACGCTTCTTCTCTCTTTTCCGGAGGGTCCTGATGTTCTTTTGTATCAGCCCAGCCGTCTGAGATATTTGTTTCATAGGTATAGTAAACACAAAGCCGTCCGCCGGAGTAAATGCCAAATCCCTGCGCCGGTTTCTGATCATGTTCATGTATCTTCGGAAGACCGTTTGGAAAGCTGAATTGAGAATTATAGATCTTATGTGTAAAAGGTAATTCTTTTAGTTCTTCATCCGGAAAAACTTTTTTAATTTCTCTTATGAATGATTCATTCATTCCGTAATCATCATCAGCATATAAAAAACCGCCTGACTCACAATATTTTCTGAGCCTTGCAACTTCATCTGCGGAGAATTCAATATTACCATGACCGGTGATAAGTAAGAAAGGGTAATTAAAAATGTCATCAGAAGATACGCTGACAGAGTAGAAAATTGGTTCATCGACATCGATCGTTGTATTTTTTTTCAGATACTCCATCATGTTGATTTCAGCAGAAGGATCATTATACCAGTCCCCGCCGCCGGAATATTTTAACCGCGCTATCTTAAAAGGTGAAGAGTTTTTGTTAGTCCCGTCAGACTGGGGAAAAACATTTGAAGATATAAATAATGTTATTAATACAGATAAGAATAATTTCATCTAAATATTTTTAGAATAAAATAGTTGGAAGAGTTAAAAGTTAAAAGTTAAAAGTTAAAAGTTAAAAGTTAAAAGTTAAAAGTTAAAAGTTAAAAGTTAAAAGTTAAAAGTTAAAAGTAGATTGGTTAATTGGTTAATTGGTTAATTGGTTAATTGGTTAATTGGTTAATTGGTTAATTAAATATATTTAATAAATCCCAAATCCGATATTCCAAATTCCAAATCATATTCATTCCAAATCATATTCATTCCAAATCCCGGTCTAAAACGAAAAGTCATATCCGACTTTAAAATACTTTGCGATATACTGCAGATTATCTCCATTCATATTTACAACGAGATAGGCATTGCTTCCGGCAAAGAATTCATACTGAAGTATAGAATTCCAGAGCGCTTGTTTGGAAAGATTATCTCTTTGGTAATATGATCTCAGGAATAATTTATTCATGATCTTCCAGTTAAGTCCGGTATTAAGAATAGTTCTTTTAGAGTCATCGAGATTTACAAATGTAAGACTACCGTTGATAGCCAATCTGTCGAAAAGGAAAATATTTCCGCTGACATAAGGATTTTGTATGAATGAACCAAAATAGGGTCCGAAGTAATAGCCGATATTTAAATAATTTGTACCCAGGAAAATACTTGCATTATAATCCTGCGCGGTATTAGTATAAGTAAGGAGATCTCCGTTATCAGCTATGGAGTTTGGTTTATTATATTCGAAATACTGATTGAATCTGAGGAATTCGGATACTTTAAAATTTGAGCTGAAGTATAAATATTTCTGAAAATTAAATCCTGAAGGAAATGGTCCTTCATCTTCAAGCGTACTTAGTTTAAAAAAGCCGCCATTGAAATTCATATCACTCATATATTTTCTGTCAAAAACAAAATTGTATCCTCCTGAAAGATTGATCTGATCATAATTATTTGGAAACTCTATCTGAGAATTAAAATAAGTAGAAGCAAAGAATCCGGGATTGACTCTGTTATAACTAACATCGGCAAAAGGTCCGCCGTTATTGTCATACTGATAATATGCGTAAACATTATAAGCATTTCCTTCCCGGGATCTGTTGCCAATGCTGGAAATACTATTGGCATATTGCGCCTGAACCCTTATCGGATTATCCGGAAATCGGTATGAGCCGTCAAGACTCATTATGGTTTCTTTATAATCAGATTCACCCACATTTGAAAAAATCAGCATAGTGCCGATATTGATATCCTGAAAATTCATCTTAGGTCTTGCTATCAAGAAGTTTCTTTTTTCACCATATTCATTAATATCATTGACCATTACAGCTCCTACTTTTAAAATATCACTTCTGTAAGAATAGTTGAATCCGTATTTGATATCTTCAATAGCTCTTGTATAAAACAGATTTATGGGGGTTCTGAAAAGATCCAGGTCCTTGCTGAAAAAAGGTCTTTTTTCCTGAAGATAAATCGGTCTGGAATATAATGAAAATCTGAAAGGATCAGCTTCGAGAGTGAAATCATCAGGATTATATGTTGCTTTTAAAGTATGTTTATCCATACTTAAATAGAGATCTCCTCCAATCTGTAAGGTATCTCTGTCATTATTAAAAGTCTGTCCAACTGCAAATGGAATTACATTAACATCAAGATTCAATTTTTCATCAAATTGAGTAGAAAGATCTAGCTGGTAAGTATTCTTGAGTGAAAGGAGTTCGCTGTCAGGTATAAGTGAATAGTAATAATATGTACCGTCCTGTTTATATGAAAACATCTGAACATCCACGCCAATTGTTTTTTGATTTTTATTCTGAAGTCTGTCAACGGGAATTTTAACCTCTGTCTGAATATGACCTGCCGTTGTAGCGGTTGGTTCGGAGATTATCGTGGATTTAACTTCCCATTTCCAGTCCCATTCAGACGATTGATTTCTCTGATTATAAATTATAGCATCTCTCTGATTATTCAGAAAGCTGAAAGCAAACATGTATCCGTTTTGTTTTTTATTTTCAAGATCGAGCACGATAAAGAATTCGTTTTCATCTTCAGTGCTTCTGTCGCGGACCAGGGATTTAGAAATTATCTTTCCTTTCGGATAATAATCAAATCCAAAGTAAAGAGCGTCTTTGGTTTGCTTAATATAAACTATTGTACTGTCGTAGGAATTATCTTCGGATTTCGGAATGAACTTATGAAAATTTGTAAAGACTTTTGCTCCGCTCCATTCTGTATCATTTAAAGCACCATCAACAGACGGGCTGGCAATTTTTATTCCCTGAGTCTGGGAATATATTCCGGTATAATAAAATGAAATTATTACAACTAACAAAATGTAAATAATTTTCATGGATTTAGTATAAATGATTTTATAAAAATTTTATTTATTTAAACTCAATAAACTTCAGAAGACGGGAAATTGTAAATAATTGTAAACAGTAGTAAACGAACGTAATCAATATTAAAAGGTTTCACATCTTTTTATTTTTAAAAATAAAAAAAACACACACCTGATAATACAGATCAGGTGTGTAGATAATTAAACGGACTGATTACTTGTTTGGCTGCGGAGTGACTCTGAGATAGGGTTTAATTTTTACAAAACCTTTTGGAAATTTCTTAACAGCATCTTCATCACTTATAGAATTAACGATAATGCAGTCATCGCCGTCAGTCCAGTTGACCGGTGTAGCGACGCTGTGGTTAGCTGTAAGCTGAAGAGAGTCGATAGCTCTGAGTATCTCGAAAAAATTTCTTCCTGTAGAAGCAGGATAGGTAAGAGTAAGTTTAACTTTTTTATCAGCTCCGATAACAAAAACCGAACGAACGGTAAGTTTATCATCAGCATTCGGATGGATCATATCATATAAAGAAGAAACATATTTATCATCATCGGCTATCATCGGAAAATTCACAGTTGTATTCTGAGTTTCGTTAATATCTTTGATCCATTCGCTGTGATCTTTAAGCGGATCAACGCTAAGACCGATAACCTTTACATTCCGTTTATCAAATTCATCCTTTAATTTTGCTACCATTCCCAATTCTGTAGTGCAGACAGGTGTGAAGTCTGCCGGGTGTGAGAAAAGAACTCCCCAACTATCGCCAAGCCATTCATGAAACATGATATCGCCTTCGGTAGTTTTTGCACTGAAATTCGGAGCAGTGTCTCCTAATCTTAAAGCTGCCATGATTGATTTTTGTTTGATTTTGAATTGTTACAAAATAATTCAATTAAATATTTTTTACAGTATAAATATTAAAGTAAATTTTAAATTACAACTGGATTGTTTAAATTTCGCAAAATACTTGAAAAGTAAATGAAAGAGTCATTTTGAAGATTAATATCCTGTAAACTGTAATATGCTTGGTATTTTAAAAAATCACTTTAACAACATTATCTATCTTTATATATTCATTCAAATTTTACAGAGCATTCATGGAAACAAACATTAAGGAAAGTCTAAACCGGGCAACATCACATCTGAGCAAATTACGAAAGACAAATTCCAGATTCATAATAATAAGTTTAGTTGCCAGTGTACTTGCAACTTTGTTAGCGGGTTTTACAGCATTCAACGGCAAACCGGTAGTCGGGCAGGGAGCGGGAGCATGGGCTTGGACATGCGGGATCGTTGCGGTCTTTACAGCGACTGCAACTGTCTTTACGGGACTTCACAAGCAACTTACAATTTCGGAAAGACTTGCAAAGGCAACAGAATGCGTAGGTAAATTAAAATCTTTACAGATCAGTCTTGAAAACTCGGGAGATGATGAATCCGGAAAAAAGGACATTATAAACGAATACCGGAAAGTGGTAGAAGTATACAGTGAATTTCTTTTATAATGTTTACTTTTAATTACAAATATCTGAACTCTCTGATATTAAATTCCGTTATAAAGTCATAACAAACAAAGAAATACTTTAATTATGAATTTAATATCCAAAACAAACATGCTGACCATTATAATAATGTTATTCACATTACTCTCCTGCTCAAAACAAACTGTAAAAGACAATTCTTTATCGCTCACAGATAAATTTAAGGACACACTTGAAACCGAAAATAAAACCGAAGTTCAAAAATTTGAAGTTGTAAAGACAGAAGAAGAATGGAGAGATCAGCTGACAGAAGAGCAATATTTTGTAACACGTCAGAAAGGAACAG
>JAGPCH010000109.1 GCA_018058125.1 Ignavibacteria bacterium
GCACTTTACGGAGTGATCAAAACGTTGTTTATAAAAAAACAATATGACGAGACATCAGAGGCAATTCAAAAATTTGAAGAGAGATATCCAACCAGTTCTTATTTAAGAAATGTACTTTCCATAAAAAATCAGATACCGAAATTTTAAAATACTATGAGTTCAAAAACAGTCAGCCGCTCCAAAGTCGAAATGATCGAGTTAGTTCTTCCTAATGATACGAATATACTGGGGAACCTTCTCGGAGGAAGACTGATGCACTGGATAGACATTGCTGCAGCGCTTTCGGCAGCGAGACATTGTAACACGGTTGCAGTCACTGCCGCAGTTGATGATCTGAATTTTCATCATCCGATACTGCTGGGAAATATTGTCAGGCTGAAAGCCGCTGTCAACAGGGCTTTCAATACTTCAATGGATGTAGGAGTAAGAGTGGAAGTCGAAGAGATCGCAACGGGAAATATTATTCATACAAACAGCGCTTATCTTACTTTTGTGAGTATTGATAATGAAACTAAAAGACCAGCCAGAGTCCCGGAGATCATTCCGGAATCCGACGTAGAAAAGAGAAGATATGAACAGGCATTGAGAAGACGACAGCAAAGACTATCGGAAAAGCATGGTATAATTCATACCGATTAGATGCTCTTCATATTCTTTTAACATATCTATATTAGCATATAGCTTATTTCTTATTTCTTATTTAATGCTCAAAACCGAAATAAATTGCGAAAACCTTTCCAAATCCTTTTCAGGAAAATACATTTTTAAAAATTTTAGTTTTAATTTTAAACCCGGAAGTTCTACAGTCATTACCGGAAGGAACGGATCCGGGAAATCCACACTCGTAAAGGTCATCTCAAATCTGATTCAGCCTTCGAAAGGCAGGATCTCTTTTAAGTTAAACGATAAGAAAATTCTAAATTCAGATATCTTCAGAAATACGGGACTGGTTTCTCCATACCTGAATCTATATGATGAACTTACAGGGATCGAGAATCTTACTTTTTTTTATGAACTTAAGTCCGGCGGAAAAACAAACGATCCAAAGAATAAAGAAAAAATTGAATATTATCTGAAAAAAGTGAATATGTATGAAAGAAGAAATGATGTGATAAGAACATATTCAACCGGCATGAAACAAAAACTAAAAATTGCTTTTGCTCTCATGAATGAACCGGAAATTTTAATACTCGATGAACCGGGATCTAACCTTGACAAAGAAGGCAAAGATCTGATCAGAAATATCTGTGATGAACAAAAACAAAAGGGGATACTGATACTTGCAACCAATAACGAGAGAGAAAAAGAATATTGCAATGAACTTATTAATATTGAGGATTATAAGTGATGGGTGATATTTTCAGATCAACAATAAATGTTTTTAAAAAAGACCTTATCTCGGAGCTAAGGACAAGGTATGCGCTTAACTCTCTTATTATGTTTGTACTGGTGTCTATATCGATCATAAGGTTTGCGATCGGTGATGAAAAAATAGACAATGAGATATTATCCGGTTTGTTATGGATCGTCATATTCTTCTCCGCCTCCGGAGGATTATCAAGGACATTTGTAAAAGAGGAAGAAAAGGAAACATCGGTAGCACTGAAAATGAGCGTTGATTCGGCAGGTGTCTTTACGGGTAAGTTATTGTTTAATTTTGTTTTGACCATTATTCTGAATTTCCTGATAACTATACTTTTTATAATGATCACTGATTATCAGATAAATAACGTGTGGGGATTTATATTAGTAATAGCTATCGGAAACATTGGTCTTGTATCCGCTTCGACTATCATAGCAGCTATCATTTCAAAAGCAAATTCCAAAGGTACGCTTTATCCTGTATTGTCATTTCCTGTGCTTATTCCATTACTTGTAACTGTCATCAGCGCTACCAAGCTTACAAGCGCCGGCGCTCAAACCGGAGGACTCTATGAAGAGTTTGTGATATTGATCTCTTATTCGATTGTAATCACAACTGTCTCCCTCATGCTGTTTAAATTTGTCTGGGAGGATTAATATTTTGAGTTATATTAAACAATTATAAATTGTAAATTTGTAAACATTTACCAATAAATTTTAAAAAACCTTAAATAATTTTAAATATTCTTACATGAAAATTCTTTCAATATTTATCTTAACTGCATTATTAATATCAGGATGTTCTAAAATGGAAGAGAAAAAAACCGGGGAAGATACAAAAACTCCTGACCCGCGTTCTGCTCCTTCCACAACCAAAGAAAATAATAACACAACAGAAAACAAATCTGGATCTGAAAACAAAACCTCAACAGATAAAAAATCAGACGGACAGACAGATGATAAAGCTATAGAGCTTTCTGCAGCAGCAGACAAATCATATTCAGCTTATGAATCCGATAAATCCGAAACCAATAAAAAAGCTGTAATAGAAAAATGTCTTGATGCTGGAAATTACCTTATGTTTGATGCTGATCTCCCTGCCAAGGAAAAATACAGACCGGCATTGAAATATTACCGAATGGTGCTCGAAGCTGATCCGTCTAATGAAGAGGCAATAAAAAATAAAACCGAGATCGAGAGAATTTATGAGAGTATGGGAATGCCAATACCGAAATAATTTTAAGTTATTTTTGATCTTCCAAAAAAACAGAATTACCAAATGAATTCAATTTTAAAAATATCAATATTTGTAATTATATCCGGAGTCATCATTTCCGGATTGATTCTGCCGATACCATTCATACCGGCCCTCGGAGACAAAGCAAGGATCCTTTATTTTCATGTGCCAATGTCATGGATAGCTGTGCTTGCCTTCTTTATGTCAATGTACTACTCGATCAGATATTTAAAAACGCGGGAAAATGATTTTGATATCAGGTCTTATTCGGCGGCAAGTCTGGGATTCATGTTCTGCATACTTGCAACTGCAACCGGTTCGCTATGGGCTAAGTTCAGCTGGGGTTCATTCTGGAACTGGGATCCGAGACAGACATCTATTTTTATATTACTGCTGATCTACGGCGCTTACTTTGCATTAAGATCAGCAATTGATTCAGACGAACAGCGCGCAAAACTTTCATCGGTCTATTCAATAATAGCAGCAGTCACTGTACCTTTTTTTGTTTTTATAATGCCGAGACTTGTAGAGAGTCTGCATCCGGATCCGATTGTAAATACACAGGGAAAGATCAACATGGACAGTACCATGTTAACTATTTTTCTGACATCGCTCTTCGGATTTACATTGCTGTTTTTCTGGTGTCTGAATATTAAAGTAAGAATTGAAAGATTAATTTTAAAACAATTAAGGAGTATAACAGGATAATGGGTTCACTATATGATTTTCTTGAAACAAACTCCATGTATGTAGTAATGCTGATCATCCTTATCATATGGATCGGGATCTTCGGATATATGTGGAGACTTGACGGCAAAGTAAAAAAACTGGAAAAGGATATTTAAGATATTAAGATTAAGATCGGATTAAGCGGATTTTAAACTTTATACTGTTTTAATTTTTTCCTGAAAGTAATAAAATTTTTTACGGTAACAGTTACTAAGACACAATGTAAACCGGCATTTTTGATCTGGATGAAATATACCCCGGAATTTATTTTTAACTTTTTTACACCACACTAAACAAGAATACTATGGTAGGAAAGATATTAGTATATATATTTTTTTCGACGGCACTGCTGTCCTGTGTCAGTTATTATCTCACTCATCTCGGTAAGGAGAAATTCTTAAGTTTCGGCAGACTCTTTTATCATCTGACAGCTATAGGAGTACTTTCGACAGCTGCTTATCTGTTTTATCTTATATTCACACATCAGTTCCAGTTTGCTTATGTATGGGAGCAGAGCAGCACTGATCTTCAGATACCGCTTCTTATGTCAACGTTTTATTCCGGACAGGAAGGAAGTTTCATGCTGTGGACTACGATGACTGCGATCATCGGGATATTTCTATTGAACTATGTTTCCAAAGGTGACCGACTCGAGCCACAGGTCATGTCAGTATTTACACTTATCATCGCTTTTCTTGGATTAATATTAATATTAAAATCACCTTTCCTTTATGTGTGGGAAAAATTTGCCGGCGAAGTTGAAGTTGGATTTATACCTGCGGAAGGACGCGGACTAAATCCTTTGCTTCAGAATTTCTGGATCACTATTCATCCGCCGACTTTATTTGTCGGCTTTTCTTCACTTGCTGCGCCGTTCTGTTTTGCGATAGGTACACTCATGAAGAACAGATACGATGACTGGATTAAGTTTTCATTACCATGGCTGTTGTTTTCAGGAATGATATTAGGTCTCGGAATAATGATGGGCGGCTACTGGGCTTATGGTGTACTCGGATGGGGCGGCTACTGGGCATGGGATCCTGTTGAGAATTCATCACTGGTTCCATGGATTGTGATCATTGCTGCAATACATACTATGATCGCACAAAAAAGAACCGGAGGATTTAAGAAGACAAATCTTATGCTTTGTATATCGTCTTATTTGCTTGTGCTATATTCGACATTCTTAACTCGAAGCGGAATACTCGGTGATTCTTCCGTTCATTCTTTTGTCGATCCCGGATATGAAGTTTATCTTGCGCTTGTAGTATTCATATCGATTTTCACTTTGATATCTATTATTGCCATAGTTTACAGATTCAAAGAGCTTAAAGCGCTCAGCGGTGAATCCAAAAATTTATTTTCACGCGAATCAGCATTATTCATCGGAGCTGTAACTCTCTGCGCTTCCGCTCTTGTAATACTTGCCGGAACGAGCTGGCCTATCTTTGCAAAGGGAACCATTGATGCGAAATTCTATAATGAAATGAATCTCCCGATTGCCATTCTCATAGTTTCAATAAATGGAATTAGTTTGCTGCTAAGATGGAAGACTAATGACGGAAAGAAATTTTTTCAGGGTCTGATATTTCCGCTTACACTTGCGGCGGTTGTAACTGTCGGGCTTGTAATAATTGGTGTTCAGGATTTTCTTATAGCCTTACTGGCACTTGCTTCTCTTTTCGCCTTTTTTGTCAATGCCGAACTTGCAGTAAATGCATTCCGAAAAAACAAAACTTCTATTGGAGCTTATGTTGCGCATATCGGAATTGCTCTGATTTTTCTGGGAATTATAGGTTCATCAAAATACAGTGAAGAAGAAAATATTTCGCTCGAGCTCAATAAACCTATAGAAGCTTTCGGTTACAGGCTTACTTATATCGGCGCAACTCCGTTTGAGGATCCGAATAATAAAGTTGATACCAAGTATCATTTTAATGTAAAGATTGAAAAAGAAAACAAGGAAATGCTGCTTTCTCCGGTAATGTACTACAGTGAATATTCAAAAGGGCTGATGAAAAATCCTGACATCGCAAACTTTGCTACGAAAGATTTTTATCTTTCTCCAATGGGACTTGTAGAGCCGGAGCTTTTTGCTGAAGAAGAACTGATCGAACTCAAAAAGGGTGAGGAAAAAACCATTGACGGTGTATCAGTTCAGTTCAATGATTTTGATTTCGGAGAAATACAGATGGGAGGCGAGGAAATTCAATCAGGAAATTACACGATCGGCGCGATCATAAAAGTTAAAGATTCTAAATTCACCGAAACACTCGAGCCAAAGATCAAATATACAGAAGGCAGTCCGGAGTATCTGCCTGCAAAGATATCAGATAATGAAATTTACAGTTTCTATTTTGTAAAGATGATCGTAAACGGCGAAGAAAAAGGCGGAGCTACAGCTACCATCGCAGTTGTAAACAAGAATACCGTCAAAGACAAACCAAGAGCAGATGAAACGCTTGTACTCACTGCATCCGTCAAACCATTCATAAACGTCCTCTGGGCAGGAACAGGAATACTTGTCATCGGATTTTTCTTTTCGATATTGAGGAGAAGGAAAGAGTTACGAGTGTAGAGTGTGTAGAGTGTGTAGAGTGTGTAGAGTGTGTAGAGTGTGTAGAGTGTGTAGAGTGTGTAGAGTGTGTAGAGTGTGTGGAGTGTGTGGAGTGTGTGGAGTGTGTGGAGTGTGTGGAGTGTGTG
>JAGPCH010000110.1 GCA_018058125.1 Ignavibacteria bacterium
AAAAAAGAGTTTCCGAATATTTACAAAACCTGTTTAATTAAGGGAATAGATATTACTAAACAAATGATACCTGTCGTACCGGCTGCACACTATACCTGCGGCGGTATTGTTACTGATCTTAAAGGGAGAACTAATCTTGACAACTTATATGCCAGCGGGGAAGTTACCATGTCCGGAGTTCACGGAGCAAACAGGCTTGCGTCTAATTCCCTGCTTGAAGCGATGGTTTTTTCCAATGCTATTTTTGAAGAATTAAAAAATAAGATCATAACCGCTGAACCGGAGAATTCTAAAAGTAAAAAAAATAAATCCGAAGCATTAAAAAAACTTAAAACTATATATAAAAACATTTATGACTGGAATGAAGACGGGACCGAGAATACAGAAGAATGGATATTGATATCTCATGACAGAAAAGAAATTAAAGAAGTTATGAGTGATTATGTCGGTATAGTAAGAAACACAATCCGTCTCGACAGGGCTTACAGAAGGGTAAATATGATGAGAGACGAAATAGAAGACTTTTATAAAAAGACCAAAGTAAGCGTAGAGCTGCTAGAACTCAGGAATCTTGTGACAGTTGCATATCTGATAATCAAATCTGCCAAGCTCAGAAAGGAGTCAAGAGGTTTGCATTATATGCTGGACTACCCTGAAAAAGATGACAAAAATTTTTTGAGAGATACTTTTTTAATTGATAATTGATAATTGATATTTGATAATTGATAGTTGATAATTGATGATTGATAATTAATAATTGATAAGCGATAAGTGATGAATTTAATATTTGTAATAAAAAAATATAAAACAGATAATGGTAAATATCAGTAAAAAATTTTTTAAAATTTCATCAGGGATATTTCTGATAATTTTATTCGGTATAATTTTGCATTCATGTTCGAAAACGGAAAGTGAGAATAAAGATATAAAATCTCGGAGCGAGAATAATGTAAGCGGGAATCTAAATTCTGCAGGAGTGAAGGAAGGCGGACATGAGTTTTCAGTCCATTATCAGATGCCCCGCAGAATTTACAGACTTGATAAAGAAGATCTCAATAATGACGGTATTAAAGAAATAATAGTAATGAGTGTACTGAAAGATACATCCGATAAATTTAATGATTTTTATAACTTTGATATGATCGAAGTATTTTCTCTGGATTCGATAAAAGAATCTTTTGTGAAAATATTATCCGATACTGTAGATTACTCTAGGGAATGTAATTATGCTGAATTAGGTAATGACAAAAGCAGGCAGATGCTTGTCGTGACCAACTCCGGCGGAAATGACTCTGTTACATCCGGAGGAATGTTTGTCTTTGAAATGGTTTCTAAAGACAGCATAAATTTACTGAAATATTTTGAAACAGGCGCGCCTATTGTCAAAGATCTTAAGAGTGACGGAAATAATGAACTTATTGTATCGGATCTTTTTTATGGTGTAATGCCACAGAATAATGCTGTGACTTATGTAAGCGGGATTTTCAGAATTGAGAATCACGAATTAGTGCAGAAAAATTCTGATTACCCTGAATATTTTGATACTCATATCGATCAGTTAAAAGAAAATTATTACGGTTTAAAAAAGAAAATCGAAATGGGAATGCAGCCCGGTAATCTTGCATATCCTCTATATAAAGAAGCATGTGAAATTATTGTCAATTATTATTCAAAAGGTGATTTAAAGGATCTGAATAAATTCTGGGATGAAGAAAAAAATTATCTTAAAAACAGCATTGAGGAAACCGAGTTTCTGGATCTTAATAATTTTGTTTTGAAATTATTGCCTTCAGCAAAGAATGCATGAGAGTACTGAATTATCGATAGTCATTGTTACATGGAACAGTCAGGATGAGATCGGAAATTGTCTTAGATCAATTATAGAAAGCACAAATGAACTTAATTATGAAATTGTAATAGTTGATAACAATTCAAAAGATAATACAGTCACTGAGATAAAAAGCATAGCCGAAGAGAATTTTCACAGGATAAAATTAATTCTGAATAATTCTAATACTGGATATACCAAAGCAAGTAATCAGGGTATTTTATCTTCATCGGGTAAGAATATTTTACTTTTAAATCCTGATACTGTAATTGAAAAAGGTTCTGTAATAAGTTTATTGAGCAGACTTGATTCAGTTGAAAAGACAGGAGCAGCAGCTCCTCAGCTATTGAATCCGGACGGAAGCATACAGAGATCCTGCAGAAAGTTTCCGTCGTTTTGGGATATGTTCTGCGAGTTTAGTTTGTTAAGCAGCATTTTCCCCGAAAGTAAAATTTTCAGCAGTTGGAAAATGAATTATTTTGATCATGATATACAATGCGCAGTGGATCAGCCGATGGCGGCGGCATTGATGATAAAAAAAGAAGTATTGAACAGGATTGGTAACTTTGACGAAAGATTTAAAATGTTCTTTAATGATGTTGACCTTTGCAAACGGATATGTGATGCCGGATATGATATTATTTTTTATCCGGAGTCAAAAATAATCCATGAGAAAGGTGTTAGTATTTATAAGGACAGGGAAAAGATGATCAGAATATGGAATGAGGATTGTTTAAGCTATTTCAGAAAATACAATACAAATTCATTATTACTTGTGTGGCTTGGCATTAGTCTGAAGCTGTCAGGTTTTTTCAGAATATTATTATATAAAATCAGCAAATGAAGGTAGCAGTAGCGCAGACGACAGCCGTATTAGGTGACATTCAAAAAAACATAGAGCACCATCTGGAGTTTTGTAATAAGGCTATAAAAAATAAAGCGGATCTGATCGTATTCCCGGAGTTATCACTGACAGGATATTCAGTAAAAGATCTAAACTATGTTTTATCTTTGAATCTCAAAGAGACTAAGCTTCTTGACAAACTAAAAGCCATGAGTAATAAGATCTCCATTATTTGCGGGCTTGCGGAAGAGGATGAAAAATTTGCAATTTATAATTCGGGTGTTTTCATATCTGAAGGTGAGATAAAATTCTCACATAGAAAAATCTATCCACCTACATACGGGTTGTTTGAAGAGTTGCGGTATTTTTCCAATGGAAATGAATGTAAGGCTCATGAAACAAAATTCGGCAAGATCGGGTTACTTGTATGCGAGGATTTGTGGCACATTTCACTGCCTTATACTTTAGCCATGGACGGGGCTCAGATAATAGTCGGAATTGCAGTTTCACCAACACGTCTGGCAATCAATACAGAAGAATTCAAGAATTATGAAGTTAACTCTCAGCAGCATTGCGCTTATGCGAGACTGCTTTCAAGTTATTTGATCTTCAGCAACAGAGTTGGTTATGAAGACGGAGTAAATTTCTGGGGAGGCAGCGAGGTAATTGATCCGTTTGGGAATGTGATAGCTGCAGCAAAATTGTTTGACGAAGATATTATTTATGCTGAAATTGATCATGAAGAGGTAAAAAGAGCGCGACATCAGGCAAGACATTTTCTTGATGAAGATCTCGATCTGACCATAAAGAATCTGAAGAAAATATATTCATAGTTAAAGCTTAAAAAATAAATTTGAACTCTTATGATCAACTTTAACTTTTAACTTTTTGTTTAAAGCATTTTAAAATATTCTGAAATTGAGTATTTTTGCAAAGTCCAAAACAGACAGTCAAATTAATAAAAAATAAGATAAGCATAAGATTTTATTAGAGACAAAATGAACGAAACATTAACAGACAGAGAAAAAGAGGTTTTAAAATACGTAGTAGAGAATTTTATCCGGATAGCATCACCTATAGGTTCGAGAAGCGTGTCTAAAAAGACTGATCTTCACCTGTCATCGGCTACAATAAGAAATGTAATGAGTGATCTGGAAGAGATGGATCTTCTCAATACGCCGCACACTTCTGCGGGCAGGATACCAACGGATAAAGGATACAGGTATTATGTAGACATGCTGATGAACAGTGAAAAATTAAATCTCGAAGAAGAATACAGGATAAAGAGCCAGTTTGATGATATGAACATGAACATTGTCGAATCAAGGGATCTTTATATTGAAACATCAAGGATACTCGGTAAGATCACGCATTTATTAAGTGTCGTATCCCAGCCATTAATGTCAAAAGGTGTTTTTGATAAACTTGAGTTTGTCAGTCTTGCATCCAACAAAATACTGGTTGTGCTGAATATAAGATCAGGCATGGTAAAAACCGTCATTATGGAAATTGACAGTGAGATCCCAAAATCCAAGCTTGACGATCTTTCATCCTTTTTGAATGAAAGGCTTCAGGGACTTACACTGGATCAGATAAGAGTCAGCATAGCCGAGCGGGTAAAAGATTATAATTGCAAAGAGCCAGAGCTGATCAGGCTTTTTGTAAATTCATTGGATAAACTTTATACGGATGAAGAAAAAGGAAACAGGATCTATGTAGGCGGAACGGGAGATCTTATCATGCAGCCTGAATTTGAAGATCCGAAGAATTTCAAAGAAATAATAAATCTTGCTGAAGATAAGAATTTAGTTATTCATATTTTTCAGAATTCTTTAAAGTCTGATAATGAAGTACTGATCTCAATCGGAAGTGAAAATGAAGAAGAGAGACTTAAAAATTACAGTGTGGTCACTACTTCTTATAATGCCGGAAATGTCAAAGGTAATATAGGAGTGATCGGTCCGAAGCGGATGAATTATGCAAGGATGATATCTCTTTTACAGTACACGTCTAAGATAATTAATGAGAGATCTATATAGTAATTTCTGTAAATAAAAATTTTAAAATAAATAACGGAGTAAAAATACATGAGCAATAAAAAACACAACATTGATATTAAAGACGGAAAAAATAAAAATCACGAACCTGAAATTGAATCAGATGAAGAGGTAAAGGGAGAAGAAGAAGAGCAAAACGGTGATGAAAAGGAAATAGAAATTGCCAAACTTAAAGATACACTTCTAAGAAAAATGGCGGAATTTGAAAACTATAAGAGAAGAACAGATTCGGAAATATCCAATTATATAAAGTATGCATCAGAGAAACTTATCAAAGAACTGATCCCAGTGTATGACGACCTCGGAAGATCCATTGATTCGATCAATAAAGGTGAGACCAGGGATTTTGATACTTTAAAAACAGGCATTGCTTTGATCTATGATAAATTCAAAAGTGTTCTCGAAAAAGAGGGATTACAGGAAATAGACTCACTCGGAAAAGAATTTGATGTAGACTTAAGTTCTGCATTGATGCAGGTGCCGAATAAAGATGTAAAACCAAATACTGTATTAGAAGTAATTGAAAAGGGTTATAAATTAAAAGATAAAGTTGTAAAACATGAAAAGGTTCTTGTCTCAAGTGAACCAAATTAAATTAGGAAGAAAAAAAACAAGAAAAAAAAGAAAGTAAAGAAAGTAAAGAAAATAAAGAAAGTAAAGAAAGGAAAGTAAAACTAAAAAATGACAAAAAGAGATTATTATGAAATATTGTCCGTGACAAGGACAGCATCCGGAGATGAAATAAAAACATCTTACAGAAAACTGGCAATGACTTATCATCCTGATAAGAATCCGGGAAATGCAGAAGCCGAAGAAAAATTCAAAGAACTTGCAGAGGCGTATGAGGTATTATCCGATCCTAATAAAAGATCGCGTTATGACCAGTTCGGACATCAGGGAGTAAACGGTCCCGGAGGCGCACATGGATTCAGTGATATCAATGACATATTCTCTCAATTCGGGGATATCTTCGGAGGATTCAGCAGCAGAGGCGGCAGAGGAGGAGGAAGTATATTCGATGAATTTTTTGGCGGTGGCTCGGGCGGATCAGGTCGTCAGCAGAATAATACCGGAAGCGATCTGAAGATAACGGTTAAATTAACATTGGAAGAAATTGCCGAAGGTGTGGATAAAACCCTAAAGGTAAAAAAGTATACAGGATGTACAAGCTGTGAAAATACAGGAGCTAAAGCCGGCAGCGGCTTTTCCAAATGTACGCAATGTAACGGTTCGGGAGAGATGCGTCACGTAACCAGCTCAATGTTTGGTCAGTTTGTGAATGTGA
>JAGPCH010000111.1 GCA_018058125.1 Ignavibacteria bacterium
ATATAAATTATCCAAACAGGATCTGAAGAATGTGAAACTGATCTCTTTTGTGAATATGGAAGAGTTAAAAAACTATTACAATAAGGCAAAAGTCTTTGCACAGCTTTCACTCTTCGAAGGTCAGCCAAATTCACTGTGCGAAGCGATGATGATGGAATGCATTCCCGTCGGATCGGATGTGAACGGAATTCCAAGAGTCATCGGCGATACGGGATTTATTGTTTATAAAAAAGATAAGTTTGAAATTGCAGAAAAGATCAAAGCTGCAATGCAATCGGATGAGTCGCTCGGTAAAGCAGCAAGGAAAAGGATAATGGATAACTTTTCTATGGAAAGAAGAAAGAATAAGATACTTGAGATTACATCAAAACTGATAAAAGAGAGTTCGTAAAGTTCATAATGTTCTTACAGTTTGTAAAGCAAAATTGGCTGCTTAAAAATTAACCGGTTTATGTACACTTAATAAATTAAAAACCTCCGAAGGAATTTCCCACCGGAGGTTTTGCTTTACTAACTTTTAACTTTACAAACTTTTGAACTTTACAAACTTTATTTGATCAACGACATTTTTTTTGTCTCAGAAAATCCATCTACCGAAAGTCTGTAATAATAAACTCCGCTGGAAAGATCGGAACCTGAGAAATCCACTTCGTAACTTCCTGATGAAAGTTTTTCATTTACCAATGTAGCTACTTCTTTTCCTGTTAAATTATAAATAACAAGTTTCACATCTGAAGATCCGCTGGTTATATTCTTTATGTCAAACTGAATTTTAGTCGATGGATTGAATGGATTCGGATAGTTCTGTGCTAAATTGAATTTCTCCGGCACTATTGTTGACAACTGATTTATTCCAATCACTGTATAATTTCTCGGATTGAACTGAGCCCAGTTTGAAGTCCAGTTATCAGTTCCGAATGCACCTCTGAAACTAACCTGTTCGAATCCTGCAAGATTAGGGTTTGTAAAACTTGCTCCGCTTAGAGCAGGCGAACCGCCGAGCGGCATCCAGTTGCTTACATTATTTCCCGGTAAAGGAACGTCAGGATAAATACTAAATGGAGCAGTAAGCTGAACAGATGAGTTTATATCAAAGACAGTATTACCGAACGCAGGAGTTTTAAGCCATTCCTGAGGTGAGAAAGAACCTGTACCTGTACTGTCTGCCAGTCTTATATTGCCTGCAAGAATGGTGTTTCTGATCTGAATGGTGTCAGACTGCGCAGCATTTCCTACGCCGCTACCGTCAAATCTCAGACCGACTTTCCATGCCATTATGATTGAATTGTATGCGCTGAGTTGAGTGTTTCTTCTTAAGTGACCGCCTCTTCCCCAGAGAGAACTTACAGACCAGCCTATCTCACCGTATGGACCAACAACTGTCATGTTTGAAAAAATAGGTTTGGTTCTGGGACCATTATAATTATTAGGTGTATTATTATTGTTGTCTGATTCAAAACCGTTTGATGTACTGATATCGACAAGTCCGGTATCTCTTACGCTTAGTCCAAACTGAACTGTTCCTCTGAATCCGTTGTCAGAATCCCAGTCATCATCAATTCCTTTGTAAGAAATTAAATTTTTGCAGTTTACATTTCCGCCAAACCATTCGAAAGAATCATCACCGCTGTAACTTACCTGTACATATTGAATGACTGTTCGGCTTCCGACTCCGCCCATTGTAAGTCCATTGATCTCATTACCTGATACACCGGTAAGATTGACTCCCGGAAATTCTATTCTCACATATCTTAAAACACCCGAGCTGTCATCATTGATCACAGGTTGACCGCCATAGATCGGACCAAGACCCGGACCGAAGCCTTCGATCTCTGCTGAGTCAGATCCAGTGGAGGTGTTAATGGCTGACCTGCCGAGAATGATTATCCCACCCCAGTCTCCTGCAGCTCTCTGCCCTGCCGGCTTTTCGCTGGTAAAAACTATCGGATCACCGGCATTGGCATTTGCATATATCTTTGCGCCTCTTTGAATTATTAGTGTCCCTTTGGTTTCGAAGTCACCGTAAATTTTTGTACCGGGTTCAATAACCAGTGTTGCTCCGCTCTGAATATAATTAAAACCCTTCATATAATAAGTATTGGTTCTTAAGAGAGTGGTGTTGCTTGTAATGCTTGATGAATTAAGTGTAGTAGAATCAACTGCCGAAAATACGCTTCCCGATACTGATAATAAAACTATCAGGCAAATCAATGTTGTTATTTTTTTCATGAATATATTTTAATTTTTATTAATAGTTAGTTTTAAATTTATTTAATAAATCCGGTTTCGTTGTTTAAAACCGGTAAGAAAGAGATAAGCCAAAATTTGTTCCGACTGTTTCTCTTCTTATTACCTTTTCAACTTCCTCGCCGCTATCGAGATTGAATTTTTGAGTAAAGATCACATCCTCATCAAGTATATCCCGGATAGTGAATTTACCCTCAAAGTTTGTAAGGAATGTCTTTGCAATTGAAAAATCAAAAACAGGTCTTCCCTGTTCGTAGATGTCATTAAAACCTGTTCCGCCGACTTCAGAGATCTTGTCTCCGAATTCATTGTAGAGAAAATTTGCATTCAATCCGAGATCATAATTGTCATAATACAAACCAACATTGACTGTATATGGAGACTGACCTTGAAGTCTTCGCGTTTTATCTGAAACAGCACTTTGTAATCCTTCCAGATCGACCTGAGAATTTACAAGTGTAAGATTGCAATTCAATGTAAAGTCTTTTAAAGACCGGGAGATAAAGTTCAGTTTTTTTCTTACTTCCAGCTCCATCCCGTAATTAATAGCTCCGTTTATTGCATTTGCAAAAGTGTATTGCGGAACAGGACCTGTTATCGTAGGAACTATGACTCTTTCTATTGGCTGATCAAAATGCTTATAGAATAAACTCATTGCTGCAATTTCACCGGCTGCGGGAAACAGTTCATATCTCAGGTCATAATTCTGAATAAGACTTTGCTCAAGATCGGGATTACCTGCAAGTTCGCTTCCTGTAACAAAATCTATATAAGCAAACGGCGCGATCTCTCTGAGCTCAGGTCTTGATACAGTCTGCGTAGCTGATGCTCTTAGGTTTGATTCTTCTGTCAGGGAATAGGAAAGATTTATCGAAGGTAAAACATTGTTGTTTGTTTGATTCACATTTATAGGATTTCCCGTTACTCTCTGAAATCCATTTACGAGCTGCTCATTATATTCATATCTTAAGCCTGCAATGGTCCGGAGTTTTTTGTACGGAAGATCAAACATAAGATATCCTGCATAAGTATTTTCTTTAGCTGTATAAGCATCACTCTTGTCAGTGATCTCCACCATATACATGGTAGTGGAATCAAAATTTGAAGGAGAAAAAATCGTTGATATCGGCTGAAGTCCAATATTTGAGAAAACTGCAAGCTTGGGAGCGAAATTTCTCGCATTGAAATTTCTGTTAGTACCAATTGCAAGAGCTCCGTATTTGATCTTGGAATTCTTATTCGAAATTTTAAAGAATTGCTGATCAATGTTAAAACCGAAAGTCTTATTGATATCAAAAAGGTAAGAATAAAATCTTTCACCTACATTATCATTTGCAACGGTAGTCAGAGGCATTATGTATGGATCATCAGAATCGGTGCTTCTCTGATAGAAAGTAGTTTTTGTATCAGGCTGATCTCTTTCGGACTCTGCATATGAAGCTGTCCAGGTCAGATTCATCCGGGAGAGATTGTTTATGAAATGATTTCCGGAGATCTGAGTCGAGTATAATATTCTCTCTGTAAAATCGGTACCGTAAAGCTGTCTGTCAAAATTATCAGGGAAAATAGTTTTACCTTCGTAATACTGAGTATTATTATCTGATGCAATCGAATAAGTGTTCTTAAAACTTAATTTATTGTTGCCGCCGATCTTGTAATTCATGTTTAATACGCCGCCGTTGAGGACTGCATAATTTGAAGATCTTCCGTTATATGATAAGATCGTTGATGTATCCGAGTTGTATTCAGCTCTGAAAATTTCCTCGCTTGCAAAACCGTTTTTGTATGTATATGCAAGTAATATGCCCAACGGGTTATCAAAGACATTGAAATTGTTTCCTAAAGTAAGCTGATATCCTCCGTTTGCAGGAGTTTTTCTGTTGTTTTGTCCCCAATTGTTGTTTAATGTCTGACCGTAATTATTAGGGGATGAAAAAGGAGTGGTTGGGAAAGCCGAGGGTAAACTTCTGCTTCCGTCATCGAGTCCTGAATTGTAAAATAAAAATTTTGATTCGCCGGCATCATAGGTGTAAAAATTTCCTTCAGAGGTTGATCCTGTAAGAAATGATCCAGTGGTTTCAATAGTAAATATAAACTGATCGACAAAGTCTTTTGTATTAAGCTGAACCAGTCCTCCTGAAAAATTTCCTATCATATCAGGTGTAAAAGATTTTGCAATGATGATGTTTTCTAGAAGTTTTGACGGAAACAGATCAAATGAAAATGATCTTTTATCCGCTTCAGAGCTTGGAAGCTGTACTCCGTTTAATGTAGTGTTGTTATACCTTTCCGATGTACCTCTGACATATACAAATTTATCATCAACTATGTTAACGCCAATTACTCTTTTTAAAACATCCGCTGCAGTAGGATCCGGAGCTCTTTTTATCTGTTGCTCGCTGATACCGTCCTGAATCTTTGCAGAATTTTTCTGTTCGTTAAGAAGTGATTGTTCGTTGGACAATGTCGGGGAGGATTCTACGACAATCTCATCGGTAATCAATCCGTCAAGGGTCAGCGATACGTTTATGTTGGCAGTGTTTCCGGCAGTTACCACTATATCCTTCAATGTTTTCGGAGTGTAGCCAATATAGGAAAATTCCATTGTATAAACTCCCGGATCAATGTCTGTGATCTCATAATTACCGTCAAGATCGGCTAAAGCGCCGAGTGGTTTTCCTGTTACTTTTACTGTAGCACCCACCAGCGGTTCAGAATTTCCGGCATCTGTAATTTTCCCTTTTATGGACTGGGAGTATATTAAATCCGAGGCGAACAGGATAGTAAGGATAAAAATTATTCGTGATATATTCTTTAACATTTCTAGGTTATTTTTAATAAATTTTATGTTTCAAACTATATTAATTAAATTTATAAAAGATTACTAAATTGTTAACTGTGTTAAGATTTTGTTACCGAATTGTAAAGGAGTGTATTTTTTTCTTAAAAACGAGGAAAAGATTTCCCGGATAAGGAAGTTTTATTTCAATTTAAAAAATGTTTTCGATTTTTTTTTATAATGGATCTTAAACTTTATTGTTTAAATTCTGTTGTCAGAAAAGTATTTTAAACTAATCAATTAAAAATCGCAATTTATTCACTGTGAAACTCTCATTAATATTCTTTATAATAATTCAGCTTATCTCTTCTATTGCTTTTTCACAAAATGATAAAGACAATGAGACAGAAGAAAGGATAACCGATGAGCTGCGTCCTTCTGCGAGGAATATTTCATGGATAATTACACAGTTAATTCCGTCACCGACATGGCTCAATGACAGGAATGACAATAACTCTTCACTCAATTTTGCATTCAGATGGCAGGTTACGGCTTTGAATATTTCTTTCAGTACGAATAAGTTTGTGTCACCTGTGCAGACTCTGTTTGTTAATCCAATGAGAAAATACACAGGTTCGCTGGAGCTTTTTGTACAGCCTGAGCTTGCGATAACATCGCTGGATTATTCAGGATTCAACAAGGCTGCATTAGGACTTGGTTCGAGATTAAATATTCCTGTTAAAAATTACGGCGAACATATGTACATTTCACTCGGTGGGAAATATACATTCAGGAATAACCCTTCTCAGAATATAAGCGGATATTACGGGCTCGAAGCAGGTGTTTATTTTTTATTCGGATCTCTGGGTCTACAGGGTAATTATAATTTTAACAAAAACACTGAATACAATTTCAGTATATATTTTAAATACTGGTAATAATTTTATGAAAAGATATTTTTTAAAAGCATTAACGATCTTATTA
>JAGPCH010000112.1 GCA_018058125.1 Ignavibacteria bacterium
GGTCTGTCAGATCTGTAAGATTATCACCATTGACATCCGTTACTAAATAGCCGGTAGCAAAGAGAGATGCATTATTGTTGATCAGAACTATATCAGTCAGATCAATACTTCCGCTCTGATTTACATCTCCGGTATAGACCACCCAGCTTGCCCCCTGCTTCAGCATATTATTTCCGAATGCTTTTGCGGAATCAGTTGTGAAATTGTAAGTCAAGGAGTTTGATGAAAACGACTGAGTTGTTTTACTCCAGGTCTCGAGTCCGTTTCGGTGTTTTAATTGTAAATAGTACGGAGTTCCGTTTGATGCATTATTAAATGAAAAAGTTGCCTGACCTGATGCAGACAGTTTAGCTTTGGCTGAATCGACTATTGCATAAGGGCTGGTAGAATTTCTTAAGAACACTCTCATAGTATCGCTCACCATAGTGTTAGTTCCGGAATTATAAAATCCCTGTAACCTTGCTGTCAGATCAAGATTTTTTGCACTTGAGCCTGAGCTTTGTATCCAGTCTATGATTTTTTTATAAACAATTACCGGACCGAGAGGACTTGACGGAGAACCGCTTGTAGCTCTCAGACTTGAAAATCTGTTTGTCATGAAGAAAGTATTGTAATTTACTCCCGCAAAACTAACTGCGATACACGAGTCATTCCCGTTTCCTGTGACGGATTTTGGTTTGAAAGCAGGACTGCTTCCGTTTACCGGTTTAATCAACTCAGGTGAATATGGTTCGGACACTGAGTCCTGTGTGATCCCGTTAAACAATCCTATGCCTCTGAATTTACTTCCGCTTGCAGGAATATTTGTTACCCAGTTTGTATTAATTGTCTGCGCTTTTAGATATTGTCTGTAAAAAACAGTATCAGCCGGAGTTGGAAATCCAAATGAAGGTTCATCACTAGTAGCAATTGCATCTCCGAAAACAATGAGAGACTTTTTATTTCCTGCTGAAGAATTATCAACAAACGCTTTCATAGAATCTCTGACCCATGCAGAATGATTAGCTTCCTGTTTAATATTCACAAACATAATTTTCCATGGTTTGTATGCGCCGGTATAATTTATTCCAACCGTATCAAAATTGTTTGCATATCTGCCGTCATTTAAGATCGCCCTTACAAGAGAGTCCCTGTCCTGCTGTTGTGAATATAAGACACATAATTCTTTTGCAACTCTCGGAGTGATTGCGGCATTCATCTGATTGTTTGTATTATTGCCGTCAGAAATAAGTATAGAATCTCTGACTGTATAAGCCGTTCCTGATGTGAAAGTCCACGGGTCAAAAGTAACAATAGCGTTTGCTCCGGATGCCAGACTTGAAACAGTCTTAGTGCTTGTATATCCTCCCGGAGTGATGGTTCTTCTAACACTGAAACTTGACGAACCTGTACCTGCGTTGAATACCTTGCCAACAGGCGAATGTGTAGTTGAGTTAAAATACTGATCATAAACAAGACCTAAGTTAGAAATACCAACATCTACTGAAGCCTGATTTCCCATTTCAGATTCCATAGCATAATTAAGTCCGCTTGATCTTGATAATTCATAAACTCCGTAAGTTGATGAACCCGGAGGCACAAGGTTTGTAAAATAATTTGCATCAGGTCTTGCCGGTATTTCATATAGAATCTGCAGCGGTCCATAATATGTTTCACTGCCGGAATATTCAGTCTGAGCTATACCAACATAATAGAAATCATTCGTGACTAAGAACGGTTTAGGATCGGTAATTTCAAATGATTTATATGTATTATTGTCAGTTGATTTTAATTTATAATGAGGAGATTTTCCGACAACTACCCCAGAACTATTTACAACATATCCATAAACGATCTGTCCGATACTATTCACATCTCCGGAGATCTTAACATTAACCTTTCTTACCTGACCTGTCCCTTTCATATAATATTTATTCATAAAAGCATATTCAGTTGACCACCCTACAGAAGAGTTACAGCAAGCCGAATCAACATATCTCACTTTATTCGTATTTACTTCCGAAATAAATGTTTTGGAATTATTAGAATTATTGTCATCCGGAGGAATAAATGCAGTCACGCTGGAGAAGCCATTCAGCACGGGATTGTAACCTAAGAATTCTACCTGCATAGTATCAAGCGGACCTAAATAAGGGATCACCAGTGAATCATACAGTGTATTTGTTCCTGTAATATTGAGATAAACCTTTAAATTAGTCATTGGAGCAATACTATTATTTTTAATCAAAACCGGGATCTTATCAGGCACGCCAAATACTAATGGCAGCTTTCCTTTTGCCCATACATTTTCCACGGAGGCATCTGCATTACCGCTTACTTCACCGATTTTTATGTTGTCAATAAAAAGATTATTAGAACAGTTTTCATAAACCTGAAAATAGATCTGTGAAGCATTGGGCGGAAGATCAACTATCATTGTACCCCATTCATTGCTCTGAGGCTGAAAATACTGATCAGTACCTGGAGCTGTCTGCAGTTCCTCACCATTATAATAGATCAGGCTATACCAATCGCTTTCATTATCATCATAATAAAAAATTTCCAAAGCATCATAATAAGAATATCCGTCATCGTAAGGTGCATAGGCAAAATCAAAAATAAGTTTATCATTGAACTGAGTAGAGCTGAAACCTGAAGTATAAATTACATTATCTGAATAATTACAATTCCAGCTTGAATAGAACATACTGACCATACCGTTGCCATATCCGCTGGCTCCGTAGTATTGTTCCCACTCAGTACTGCCGGAATTAACAGACCAGCCCGACGGCGGGAAAAATCCGGATTCGAAATCTTCTTCAAGAAGCCATGCGCCTCTTGACTGAATGTTTATTTTTTTTGTATTCTTATCAATATTATCCATCACTTTTTTTCTGTCTGTTTTCGATGGACCTTTTTTATGAGTTCCGGCTGGCTTTATTTTTTTAATCAGATCCTGAGAATAAGATACCTGACCAGTTAAAAACAAAGTAAAAACAGCAAGCAGCAGAGCAGTTGTAATTTTTTTCATTTAATCTCCTTTCAGAAGAATGTATATATTAATTTAAAATTTATAATAAAAAAACCTTCACACACTTTCAGTAAATTTTAACTTATAACAATATTACAAGTTCGTATGGCGTACGATAATTTTACTGAAAAGAGTATATGAAGGTAAAAAATTGAGAATCCGGTTTATCGTTACGCCATTTAAACAAATATATTGAACTTAAAACTATTTACAAAAGAAAAAAAAATAGGGTTTTAGAACTTGGAATTGAATCTGCAAAACAAGAAACTCGAAATCCTTTACTTTTTGGGCATATTTTGATAATTTAATATCAATTATTTAGCTAAAACAGGTATTCATTATGCAAAATTCAAAACTGATACGGCTGTTAAAATCACTGAAACCGGCAGAATTCAGAGAACTCAAAGATATTATTTATACTCCTTATTTTAATAAAAATGAAAACATCATTTTATTTTTTGAAGCTTTAAAAAATTTCTATCCGGTCATAGATCAGAATGAGCTCAATGACGAGAATATCAATAAAAAAATTTATAATTATAAAAAGTATGATTATTATAAAATTTAAAAACCTTATCCGATTTGTTTGGGTTGAGTTTTGAGTTTCCGGCTATAGATAATATAAGTAAAACATTAATGAAATTAAAATCAACCGGTTTGGCATAAAAAACTGGTTATATGAAAAGTTAAATGAATTTGAATAGATTTTATCCCCAATCATACTGTTTGTGTTTCATATATAAAAATAAAAAGACCGGACTTTACCGGTCTTTTTATTTTACATTTTTACTTATTTATACTATCTGTTAACTTTCTTTTTTAAAACAGCATTATTCTTATCCCTGATTATAATGTCCGGCAAAGAATTGTTGATATTATATTCATTCCGGAACATGTTATATATTTCATTATCCGGAGTTATTTCTGAAAGAATTTCATCAGTGAATACTGCTTTTTCATTTCTGATGATCAGATCCTGTGAAACCCCATATTTCATAAGTATTTCAGGACCGGAATTTGGAGTTACCTTTTGAACAAATCCGCCCGAATTATTATTTGTCTGAATGAGATCTGTCAAATCCGAAAAATTATCTCCGTTTACATCAGTCTTCTTATAACCGGTAGTAAACAAAGATGCGTCATTATTTATAAGTACAATATCGGACAAGTCTATAGTTCCATTCTGATTCACATCACCTGTATATAATACCCAGTTAGATCCCAGTTTTTTCATATTATTTCCAAAGGCTTTAGCCGAGTCAGTTGTGAAATTATACACAAGAGAGCCTGAAGAAAACGCCTGAGTGGTTTTGCTCCAGGTCTCAAGTCCGTTTCTGTGCTTAAGCTGAATATAATACGGTGTACCGTTAGCTGCTATGTTAAATACAAAAGAACCCTGTCCTGCCTGATTCAGATATGATCTGGCAGAGTCGACTATTGCAAATGGAGAAGAAGCATTTCTTAAGAAAACTCTCATGGTATCTCTTACCATCTGATTATTAACCTGATCATAGAAGCCCTGTAACTTAGCTGTAAGATCAAGCACTTTTGCGCCTGTATTGGAATTTTGTAACCAGTCTATGATCTTTGTATAAACTCTCACGGGTCCTAATGGAGATGACGGCGAACTGTTAGTTGATCTCAGACTTGAGAACTGATTTGTCATAAAGAAAGTATTGTAGTTTGCTCCTGCAAAACATACAGCATTACAAGAATCTGCTCCGTTGCCGGTGACTGACTGAGGCTTAAATGCCGCGGTGCTGCCGTTTGTTGGTTTTATTAATTCAGGAGAATAAGGATCTGACACTGAGTCCTGGGTTATTCCGCTGAAGAAACCTACTCCTCTGAACCTGCTGCCGCTTGCCGGTATGCTTCCTATCCAGTCATCACTGATAGTCTTTGCTTTAAGGTACTGTCTGTAAAATACTGAATCAGCCGGTGACGGATATCCTGTCGAAGGATCATTACTGTTTGCGATGGCATCTCCGAAAACGATCAGAGATTTTTTATTTCCGGCAGTAGAATTATCGATAAATGACTTCATGGAATCTCTTACCCATGGAGAATAAGTGCTTTCTTCTTTTAGATTAACTATCATTATTTTCCAGGGCTGGTAAGATCCTGTATAATTAATCCTGACTGTATCAAAATTGTTTGCATATCTTCCGTCATTATTTATAGCCCTTACAAGACTGTCTCTGTCCTGCTGCTGAGCCCATAATACGCACATTTGTTTTGCAACCCGGGGAGTGATAGTGGAGGTCATTTGATTATTTAAAATGTTTCCGTCAAATGTAAGTATAGAATCTTTTATTGTATAAGTTATGCCGGAAGTGAAAGTCCACGGATCAAAAGTAACAGACGCATTTGCACCGGCAGCAAGTCCTGAAACAGATTTCGTACTTGTATATCCACCGGGACTTATGGTTCTTTTTATATTAAAACTGGAAATACCGGTACCGGCATTAAATACTTTATTTTTTAAAGTGACTGTTGTAGAATTATAATACTGATCATAGACCGGACCCAGATCAGATATGCCATTATCTATAATTGTCTGATCTCCAATTACACCTTCGATAGCATAATTCTGTCCGTACTCTCTTGGAAATTCAAATACGCCAACAGTCGAACCTGCAGGTGCAAGACCTGATCCGTAATTAGCCTCCGGTCTTGCAGGAATTTCATACAACATCTCCTGTGGTGTAAATGCAAATCCGTCACCTGCAAATTCAGTCTGCGCTATTCCTATATAGTAATAATTATTTGTAATGACCGGAGGTTTAGGATCGGTAATAGGAAATGATATATATTTGGTATCATCAGTTGGTTTTATTTTATAATGAGGTGATTTACCAAGTACAGTTCCGTTAATATCTACTACATAACCGTAAACTATCTGTCCTGCATTGTTAGCACCAATTTTTATATTAACATTTCTGATCTGACCTGTTCCGGACATATAATATTTGTTCAAAAATGAATTTTCT
>JAGPCH010000113.1 GCA_018058125.1 Ignavibacteria bacterium
TTTGAATATTGTAGAATCACGGCTTATATCCTTGGAGCTTGTCGGAATTTTAAAATTTTGCATACCGGTAGATACGACAACAGGATCAACCCACCCAAGATAAATTTTTTCCCAGGCTGATGGCTCCGGTGGAAAGAAACCATTATAACTGAATAAAGATTGACCATCCATTAATCCGAATCTTCCAATTGCAGTTACTCCGGTAGAAGTATTAAACAGATCCGGCAAACCAAGATAGCTTCCGAAACTAGCAGCTAAAATTCCGTTCATTCCAAGCTCAATCAGAAATGTACCTGTAGTGAGATCAAGAGTTCTGATCTCTGTAGACGGAATGATCAGTGAATTTTGAATATCAAATCCGTCACCGGTCTGAAATCCATTGTAAGAACTTCCGTAAAACTCCTGCAGATTCTTCAATCCCAGATAAACTGAGGGAATATCAAAAGGAGTCGGATCATAACCAAAGATCGAAGTCAGATCTACATCTCTTCCTACACCTGCATGAAATATAACGAAAGCAGTATTCTCTTTATTGTAACCTGAAAAATTGATAAAGCTATCTGCTCTTGCCCAGGAATCATTAAAAAGCTCACCAAGTTTTATATTCCCCTCAGTCCTTTGCGGAGAATACATCTCCATTTTCTTAGGCAGATTAATAACTTCACCGAAAAGTTCATAGGTGATGTTTGCTTTTCCTTTTGAAGATTTATTGAAATAATTCTTTAAAAAATTCAGGTGATCAATAAAATAAAGACTATCATAAGGCGGTGAATCAACTACAGTATCTTTACCCGTCGAAGGATCATAGTAAGGGCTGCTTAGATTAAATAACCCGTTGCCGCTGGTCCTCGGATCACTATCCTCGACAAACTGAACCATTATCGCTACAACTCTGAAAGTATCATTGATATTATCAAAACTAGCCGGTTTCAATACAGAATTTTCCTTTCCGAATTTGATAGGATGAGATAGTTTGTATTGAAAATTTTTATCCTGAGACAACAAATATCCTGAGGAAAAAGAAAAGAATAAAACCAGTAAATATATTTTTTTTAAAATCATATTAAAAATTACATAATAAAAACCATAGTTTACAAAAATAAACTATGGTTTGATTCATAAATTAAATTTTTATTATCAGAAACTAACAAGCAATCCGAATCTTAAAGTATTAGCCAGAGGATGAGATTCTTCGATCGTACTTATGTAAGCAAAATCAAATCCATAAAGATCATATCTTATACCGGCACCAAGTGTGAAAAAATTTCTGTTACCATAAGCAGGATCCTCGTAAAAATATCCGCCTCTCAAAGCAATAAGTCTTGGCTTACCATACCAGTATTCTGCACCGACTGATGTCTGAATTGCATTAAGACCGCCGCTCCATGAAGTGAACATAGCTTCATAAAACGGATCAACAGAACCGGGAGTACCGGGAACAATAATAACACCGTTACTGTCAACGACGTCCGGAGTAGCAAGAGTTCTGTTTACTAGAAGTTTTGCAAAATCTACTGTAAGGGTGAGTGTATTAAATTCAGACTGAACAACATCATAAGCTACACCAGTCCTTAGCTCAAACGGCAAAGGATCTGCCTGATCTGCATCTACATAGGAAATGTTTGGTCCCATATTTGCAAGCATAGCGCCGAATGAAAATCTTTTCTGAAATGTGTTCTTACCTTTTAAAGGTTTATAAATAGTAGATAGACCGAAAGCAGCAGAAATACCTGTTCCTGTTCCTTTTTCATTTCCAACAGTAAAATCATTTGGAGACAATCTGCTGTATATGAATGAACCTGTTACACCACCTGACCAGCCTTTTCCAAGCTCAGTAGCATACCCAACCATAAAAGACATTTCATATGCTTTGTAATTTCTGTCAGGCTGAGAATTTCCAAATTCGTCAGTAACAATAACTTCACCGATATTCAGATATGTTAAAGAAGCTCCGATAGTACCGTCTATGCTTTTTATATAAGAGCGTCCTGCAATATAATCATAGAAAAGATCTCCGATATTAAGACCTGATAGCCATGGAGAGTGAGTAAAATTAATTTCCGTATATTTTTGCTGGTTAGCAAGACCTGCGGGATTCCAAAACATTGCTGTGGCATCATCTGCTATAGCTGTTCCGGTTTCACCCATCGCACCAAATCTGGAATTGGGTCCGATCAATAGAAATGGTACCCCTGTTGACACTGTACTCTGAGCATATACATCATTCTTTAATGATGAGATCAAAGTTATAACAATTAAACTAACGCAAAAATATGCGAATGACTTATTGAACATTAAATGATTTCCCTTCTTTTATTTTAATTTTGCTAATTTTCCGGTTGAGGTTTTTGAATAATTTCCGTCTTCTGAATTTAATATTAGTTTGTAAACGTATGTTCCGTTTGCAATATTATCGCCGTCATTATCTCTTCCATCCCAATCCAAAGTGACAAATTTATCTCTAATATTGCTTTTATTCAACTCTTTAATTAATCTGCCGGTCACTGTATAAATATTAATGGTTACATTCATTGTCTCATCCATATTGTGCTCAAAAATAAAACTTGTCTGGTCCTTCATGGGATTAGGATAATTATAAACATTTTCCAGAGCGATCTGATCATTGTTTCTTACATCAAATTCTATGAAAGAAGAATTGAAGTTATTGTAGGTATCCCAGGCTTTCACTTCAACTTTATAATGACCATCAGCAAGATCCTGAAGCTGATATTCTACCGAACCATTTTGATAACTATTACTGCTCTGGTAAAAAGGAGTCAGATCTATTTTATTATTCTGATCTTCATTTACGATAGCTTCGATCTTATGTCCAATTGTACCTGTGAGATTAATTCCGTTTTCATCATTGAAATCAGCGATAAGAGTGGAGCTTTGATTTACTAGATCACCCGATCTGAAATTCCTGCTTCCCATATATATAGATACAACCGGTCCTGTAGAATCAGGAGCTGCATTAGTATCTATTCCGTTCATTGTGAAATTATTCGAGAAACCTAATCCATCTGACATTTCATTTCTGAAGTAAGAGAATATTTTTCCTCTTCCGGGACTGTATGAAATGTCTCTCGGTACCACAAATTCAATTTGCCAGTTACCATTTGTGACATTCGTTTTCCCGTTAAATATAAAACCGCCGAGAATATTCCAGTTGAATGTATATCCGAAGTCGATATATGTAATACCCTTATCGACATCGTGTATCTGAAGATCGATCGTTCCGTTATAATCTCCCCAGAAAGTAGAATCAGATCTGAGGACACTTCCTGAAATTTTCACTTTCTGCAGGGATTTCATTTCAAAAAGACTGTCACCGGGAGTACTGTTGATACTGTCCACTTTAGTTCTGAACTGAGGAACCCCTAACCTTAAAGTCGGATCACCCAGATAAGAGAACTTAAGATCATTATCATAATTCAAATCCTGCTTTACATTAAAAATAGCTTTACCAATTCTAAGTCTCAATCCAAGAGTGTCTGTCTTGTAAATATTATCATACAATCTGTTGTTATAAATTGCATTGGGGATACTGTACACTGGTCTTACAGCAGCAGAAATCCCAATTGCCCCTTTATCTTTTATTAATACAAGTTGCTCTGCTGCGCTTAGATTATACGGATCGTCCCATCTTGCAAGATCACAACTCGCGATCGTGATAAACGGATACTTATTTTTATTGGTCAACTGAGGTATTGAAACCTGTCTTTCAAAAATATGTTCGTGTGCCCAAAGGTCAGTACTTCCGTGACCTGTATAATTAAGAACTAGTCTTCCTTCGTTCCAGCTTTTTACTATGTCTTTATTTACTTCAGGCTTTCTTCTTCCCTGCGGAGTGATCTCCGACGGATAATTTACAATATATATTTTTTCCTTTTTAATGTAATCAGGTGTGTGATTTTGCGCAACGTCCTCGCATTGGTCTGTATGCAGACTGCCTTCCTGACCGTTAGGCTGTTCTGTAGTCCAACCATCATCTGCTACATAAGTCGCAACCTGTCTCCACTTATCAAAATTTGCCGGATCTTCATAACTTATAACCTTGTCAATATATGAATTCGCTTCATCAATAGTGTTAGCCGGAATTCTGCCTGATGCAAAATCAGGTATGCTTCTTCCTCCGGGAAAATCGTAGCTTTCATTTATTTCCAGTATGAAATCATCAGAACAGTAGCTGTCCACATCATTTGCGTAATCTGAATTTTTTTCTATCGGTAATATCCAGTTTTTAACGCCACCGTTGTACAGATTATATATATTCTTATAATCATAACTTCCATCTCCCATGAATGAGATATATACCGGTCTTTCCCCGAAATTATTGAAAGCATATTTCAGAAAATTTCTGACCGCAACCGGGTCCTGCAATCCGTGAGAAAATTCATTATATATATCTTCAACATCAATTACTGTTGTCTTAATATAATTTTGTCCGGGTCTTTCCCTTTGAGCTTTAAGACGGTTTGATGCTGATTTGAATTCTTTAGGTGTAATAATAAAGAAACTGCTTCCCTGAGCAAGTTCACCTTTTAAATTCTGATTTGCCACTCTGCCGGAAACAGATACAGGTGAAAAATAATTATCACCTCCTATAGAATAAAATTCTTTTGGATCTCCTGATTTTATCTCGGATTGAAATTTTAATATACCCGCATTATAAGATATGGGATTTATAATATTCACATTTGCCTGTTCAGAAATATCAAAAAGTTTTATATCCTGAGAATTAAAATTGTTTATCTGGAATTCAATTGTGCCGCTTGTATCAGGTGAATTAAATCTTAGCTTGTTTCCATCTGCTGATAATATTCTGTCATATAGCACTTCCATAAAGTCATAATATCCGGCTACGTTCGGTGAATTGCCATCCTGAGATCTTAGTGATGCTCTGAAATTTATATTAGTCTTACCCGGAGTAAGAGGATAATTTACTCCAAGGGAATTCTCATTCATATAAACAAGATTGATATGAGAAAAACCGTCAAATATCTGAGATACATACTGGTTCATAATAAAACCAGAATTTAGATCTTCAAGTCTCCAGGTTTCAGGAAAGAATGAACCATTACCAAACCTGAATCTTAAATTAACGTTAGTGCCGTCTAAATATCCCTTAAGCTCTTTGTTGAAACTAAAACTTTCATTTACACTGATTCGTTGGGATACCCATAAAAGCCCGGTCGATCCGAGATTATTAACTTCCGGTTCTTCAAATATTCTGTCTTTGAATTTATAGACAGGAGAAAGTCCCTGAATATTAGATGAGTTTGTGATTTGCATTCTGAGTCCTTCTGCTCCCCCATATGTGATCCAGTAATAATTTGATTTTGAATAATGATTTATCTTATGATTGTAAGTTTTTTTGATGGAATCATACAACCAATCATTAGGACTTCTTCCGTAAAAAAGGACATAGTCATTATCATTAAACTGACCATCACTTTCACCTTCGACGTAGATCCTGTTTTCCAGCAGATCATCCGGTGCAAATTTCATATTATCAAAAGGCAGTTCAGCTCCGTCACTTCCGTAAATCTTTATCGTTTTAGGATTTAATCCGCTGGTATTAATACCGGCATTCTGAAGTATATTCTTATCCAGTTTATAAATACCTGTTTCTTTAACTTCTATCTTATAAAAATCTCCGCTTTGTAAGACACTGTTAGTTATACCATTGTCTCTTTGTGAATTAAATTCAACAGTTGACCAGTTTTCCGCCTGTTGAGAGTTTAATGCAATATCCCTGAAATATGATCTTTCTTCGTTACTTAATGTCTTATTAAGTAAAACCGGATTACTCCCATATTTTATTCTAACCCTGATATATGTATACTTAACTAGTGATTTTGTAACAGGATTATATTGTAATGGAAAAATATTAAGATTTCCAAAATATCTGTTTCTTAAAGCTCCGAAATTCTTGATTAGAGATACGTATCCGGGGAAATTTTTATTAGCG
>JAGPCH010000114.1 GCA_018058125.1 Ignavibacteria bacterium
TATATATTCAATGCGGTTTATTACGGGGAGATAATTCTTTTGTGCAAAATTCTTCCTTTATACTTTACTGTATTTTTTGTTTTTTGCAGTAATCAAAAATTAAACTAAACAATTAACTAAACAATTAAAGAATAATGATATCCGAATTCAAAAATTTAAATGAAGAAGAATCGAGCCTGATGCTGATGGCTCCGGCGCTAGTAACGCTGCTTATAGCGGGTGCCGAAGGAACGGTTGATCAGAAAGAAACCGACTGGGCTACTAAGATCACTCACATGCGCGCCGGTAACAGCACTATACTTCAGGATTATTTTCAGGAAGTGGATCAGAATTTCACTGACATGTTACATGAACTCATAATTGCAATGCCGGAAAGTACTGACGAAAGAGCCGAGAAGATCAATTTAGAATTAAGTAAACTCAACGGCATTCTTCCGAAACTGAATAAAGATTTTGCAGTCGAGTTCTACAAAAGTCTGCTGAGTCTTTCAAAACAGGTTGCACAAGCTTCCGGCGGAGTATTCGGATACGGATCGATAAGTCCCGAAGAGAAAAAGTTTCTTGATCTGGATGCGATCAATTCACCTGAAGAATAAATTGAAATTATTTTTAAAATGAATTTTAAACGCATATCAGAATTGATATGCGTTTTTGTTTTTATCCGTTATTTAGTTTTATATGTCAAAAAATATCAAGACAACATACGCAATATTTATCTCCCTCATAGTTCTGACACTCATTGGCGTGGTAGTTTATAAAAAATATTATACAGAAACTGCCCCGACCCGTGACATCAGCAAGCTTCAGGAAAAATACTATTATCTCAATCTTGATAAGGATGTTAAGTATGTTGGTGATGATAATTGTAAATCCTGCCATTTGGAGATCCATGAAAATTTTCATAAAACCGGGATGGGAAGATCTTTGTATAAACCATCAGCTTCCAATGAAATTGAGGATTTTGAAAATGAAAACGTTGTGTATGATAAAAAATCTGATTACTATTACAAGGTCATAAAGAAAGGCGGAGATTATTATCAGGTTGAATTCAGGAAAGACAAGGACGGTAACATCACTCACGAACTCGAGAAAAAGATAGAGTATGTGATTGGCTCCGGAAACAATACGCGAAGCTATCTTTACAGTGAAAATGGTTTCTTTTTTGAAATGCCGGTTTCATGGTATTCTGAAAAAGCAAAATGGGACATGAGTCCGGGATATGAGAAATTTAATCTGAGATTTTCAAGACCGATCATTGAAGAGTGCATGAACTGTCACAACAGCTATACAGGTTTTCAGGAATTCTCCGAAAACAGATTCGATCCGCATTTAAAGGAAGGGATCGGATGTGAGAGATGTCACGGACCGGGAGAACTGCATGTTTTAAGAGAGACTGATAAAAATAATTTGTTTGAAAGTCTGGATAAAGACACGATCGACAGAACGATCGTAAATCCGGCGGATCTTCCGCTTGATGAAAAACTATCCGTATGCTTTCAGTGTCATCTGCAGGGAGATGTCAGAGTTTTTACAGATGGAAAAAAACAGTCTGATTTCAGACCGGGCATGAAGCTTGAGGATGTCAGGACTGTCTATGTACAGGATGACATACAGAAAGGTGATTTCAAAGTTGCAAGTCATGCAGCGAGAATGATACTTAGCGACTGTTTTATCAAAAGCGACGGCGGTATGACCTGCATTACCTGTCATGATCCGCATGTGCCGGTGGAGAGTGTTTCAAATGAATACTTTAACGGGAAATGCATGAGCTGTCATAGCACAGAAAGCCTGACCGTATCAAAACTCAGGGATGAGCATTCCAGTACAGGCAATTGTGTAAGCTGTCATATGAAGCAGGGAGGTACATCGGATGTCCTTCATGTAAATTTCACTGATCACTGGATCCGCAAAGAATCGGGTATGAATGAGTCTGCCGACAAAAGCAAAATTAAAAGTAACAGAATCAAACTTAAAGATATTGTAAACGAGAATGATGAATTTGCAATAATGAATCTCGGAATAGCTTATGTGACTTACTTTGAGACTAAGAATCAGGATCCTGAATATCTTAGAAATGCTGTTCCGCTGCTTGAGCAGGACCTCAAAAAATTTCCTGAGCATAAAAACGGTTTGTATAATCTCGGACTTGCATATTTCAGATTGGGAAGAACCGACGAAGCTATAAGCGTTTATCAGAAACTTGTAACTATAGATCCGGGAAATGCGCCGGCATATTTTCAGCTTGGTACAGCATACGAAAAAGCAAAAATTTTTCCGAAGGCAATGGAGTCATATCAGGCATCTCTGACGATATATCCGGACAATATAAAAGTACTCAACAGCCTCGGAAATCTTTTCTATAACAACGGAAAAATCGGTGATGCGCTGGCTGCTTATACGCTCGCACTCAACCTGAATTCCGGCAATGTAAATGTACTCAACAATCTCGGCGACATCAATTTATACAAGCTAAAAAATACGAATGCGGCCAGAGATCTTCTTGTAAAAGCAGTTGAGCTTGATCCGGAATATTTACCTGCTCTTAACAATCTCGGCAATTATTATTTTATCACGGAAGACATAGAAAAAGCCGAAGATATATTCAATGTCATACTGACCAAAGACCCGTCAAACCTGCTTGCAATGGGCAATCTGGCTGTAATATACGAAGGAAGAGGTGAAAAGGAGAAAGCGAAAACAATGCTGGGTAAAGTACTCAAAATCAACCCCGGAGATCCGAGAGCGATTCAGATGCTAGAAAATCTTAACCGTTAAAACCGAACTTTCACAAGCGCTTCATTTATGTGAAAATACTTACGTAGTCTGATTTAAAGTTATACATAAAAATATTTATGGGAATTTGAGCAAAAAAAATTTCAGTTAATTTTACTGCTAAAAATAGTTTATAGTCAATAGTGAAATTTTTTAAAAACGTTTGCATTTAAAAATCATTTCTCATAATTTTACACATAAAAATTTTTACTGCCACCCACTGATAAAAATTATTTTTTAACAAAAATAATCAGCAAAATTGAATCAACTGTCATTAAGAACAAATAAAAAATTAATCTTAAATTATCCAAATTATCTGACTAAATAATCTAAATAAAAATTTTATATTAACTTAAATCATATTCCGGTTTTTATTCTAAATTATAATTCATTAATAGAAAAAACATTTTATGTAAATGAAAATTAACAGAGTTTTTGTAAGCAAAGGCAAGACAGCCTTTGACCAGATCGAGTTTGATACACGGTCATCAGTAATAAGAAACCCCGATGGTTCCATAGTTTTTGAAATGAACGAGATAAAGGTACCGGGTCACTGGTCGCAGGTCGCGACTGACATATTAGCTCAGAAATATTTTCGAAAAGCAGGCATACCAGTTTTCCTTAAGAAAGCAGAAGAAGAAGGCGTACCGGAATGGCTGCAGAGAAACGAACCCGATGAAGAGAGATTATCTAAAATAATTGAAGAAGAAAGATATACTTCAGAGAAAGATTCGACACAGGTATTTACTCGCCTTGCAGGATGCTGGACATACTGGGGCTGGAAACATAAATATTTTGATAAGGAAGAAGATGCAAAGAATTTTTATGAAGAACTTTGCTACATGCTGGCTATGCAGTTTGCAGCTCCGAATTCTCCGCAATGGTTCAACACAGGACTCAACTGGGCTTACGGTATAACAGGTCCATCTCAGGGACATTATTACATTGATCCGGATACAGAAAAACTTTCAACTTCAAAGGACGCTTATACACATCCGCAACCCCATGCGTGCGCTCTTGGAAGTACAAAGATTTTTACCGACAAAGGAATTTATTCCATTGAGGAAATTGTAGAAAATAATTTAACGGATTTAAAAGTATATGACGGACAGGAGTTTGTAAAACTTATTGCTGTCAAAAATAACGGCATAAAGAGTGTTCATCGCGCTAAATTAAAAAACGGAAATTTCATTGAATTCACTGATGACCATCTTATCTACTCATCCGAAAAGAGATTGAAAGACGGCGGAAATTATCAATGGAATGAACTTAAGACTATACTTGGAAAGAAAGTTCAGCAGTATGCTTTAAAAAATGAATTGATGAATGAGGAAATACTGGAAGAGGTTTTACAGAAAGCCAACAGTAATGAAATAAATTTCAAAAAAACTCTTTCGGATCTTGGAGTGATAACTGAGTCGGAAGATTCGAATGAAAATAATATTGAAGACAAGCTCAAACTCGATAAAGCTGCGCTTGCAGGCTGGATATTAGGCGACGGTTATTACGGTAAATACAACCGTAATCAGAAGACAACAATGTTCGGTGCTATTACAATAAACGATGATGAGTATAATTATGTAACTGAGCTTTTTGAAAATATATTCGGTACTTACAAAACAGTGGTTAAGAGAAACATTAATGATCTGTACAGAATAGTAAAATTTGATTCTAAAGTTGCTGATGAGTATGTAAATGAATATGAGCTTAATGTAAATTCATCAACAGCGAAAGTACCTGAAGTTATTTTCAAATCTTCAGCAAAAGAAAAATCCATTTTCTTAAAGAGTCTTTTTCAGGCTGACGGATGTGTAAGGATCAGAAATGAAGAAGGAAGAAATTCGGGCGACATAGTGCTTAGCACAATTTCTGAAGAGCTTGCTCACGATGTACAGATGCTTTTGTTGAGTCTCGGTATTTATTCTAATGTTACCGAATGCAATGACGCAAGAGATAACAGGAAAATGCTTTATATGCTGAGCATTTCATATTACTCTGAAAGAAAAAAGTTTGAGAATAAGATTAGTTTTGTTTCATCTGATAAAATTGAAAAGCTCAGATCACTGAATGAAAACATCTCAGGTAAAACTAAATCAGAGCTTTCTGAGGAAACAGTAGTTTCAATTGATTATATGAGCGATGAAATTGTATATGACATTCAGACAGCATCAGAAAAGTTTCTTGCAAACGGTGTAGTTGTACATAACTGTTTCATCCAGTCGCTGTCAGACGATCTTGTAAATGAAGGCGGTATAATGGATCTATGGGTTCGCGAGGCGAGATTATTTAAATACGGTTCGGGAACAGGTTCCAATTTTTCAAACGTACGCGGATCAAACGAATCTTTAAGCGGAGGCGGAAGATCTTCCGGCTTAATGTCATTCCTTAAAATAGGTGACAGAAGCGCAGGCGCAATTAAATCCGGCGGTACGACAAGGCGCGCGGCGAAGATGGTAACGCTTGATCTTGATCATCCCGATATTGAAGAATATGTAAACTGGAAAGTGGTCGAAGAGCAGAAAGTTGCAGCTCTCGTAGCCGGTTCTAAAATTTTAAATTATCATCTCAATAAAATAATCAAAGCATGTTTCAACTCTCATCCTGAGAATGACGGTTTTGACAGAAAGACAAACAAACAGCTTGCTCAGGCAATACACGAAGCAAGAAAAGTGAGCACTCCGGAAAATTATATCGAGAGGGTCATTCAACTGGCAAAACTCGGATTTAAGGAAATTGAATTTCCTGAATATAATACTGACTGGAATTCGGAAGCTTATGTAACTGTATCCGGACAAAACTCCAACAACAGTGTGCGCGCAACAAATGAATTCATGGAATCGGTTTTAGATGATAAGGACTGGAATCTGTACTGGCGTACTGAATTAAAAAAAGCGAATACTGAAAAGAGATCTCCAAAAGCGTGCAAGACAATGAAAGCGCGCGACCTCTGGGAGCAGATAGCATACTCGGCATGGTCATCAGCGGATCCGGGAATACAGTTTCACGATACGATCAATGACTGGCATACATGTCCTCAGGGCGGAGAGATCAAAGCATCCAATCCATGTTCGGAATATATGTTCCTCGATGACACTGCATGCAACCTCGCATCGCTTAATCTTGTGAAATTTTATGACTTTGAAAAAAATAAATTTGAGATAGCAAAATACAGACATGCATCACGTC
>JAGPCH010000115.1 GCA_018058125.1 Ignavibacteria bacterium
GGATATATATTATAAGAACATGGATAAACCTATTGGAAACAGGCGTGTAGATTTCTTAGTGGAAGAGAAAGTTCCCATAGAAATAAAAGCGATCATACTTCTCGAAGATGTTCATCTTGCTCAGGCTATCAACTATCTCGAAGCATTCAAACTTGAAGTAGGATTATTAATAAATTTCGGATCGAAAAAACTTCAATTCAAAAGAGTCATGAAAAATGAAAACCAACTGAAAAGGCATGACTATAATAAAAAATTCTAAAAAGAAAATTTAAAAATCAAAATCTCATAGTTATCATTAAGATCATTCCATATCACAGTTCAAACAATTTCATTCCTATTCACGGTCTTATTTCAGCAACAGCATTTCCTTCGTCTGAATATAATCTCCTGTATCAAATTTGTAGAAATAATACCCGCTGCTTAAATTCTCACCATTAAAATTGATCTCATGTGTACCGGCATTCTGATTCTTGTCAATCAACACCATTACCTCTTTACCGAATCCGTCATACACAGTTATCTTAACTTTTGAGTTTACAGGGATCTCATATTTTATCTTTGTACCTGGATTAAAAGGATTCGGATAATTCTGAGATAAAGAATATCCGTTTGCTTCTTCTACCGGATCATTTATTCCTGTCGGCAAATCTATACCGATAGTATAATTCCCGTCATAGCCACCTGTTGCATTTGGAACTGCATTCATTACAAGATATTGGGGGTTTGAATTATGAAAAACACTGTCAGCTGCATTTGTAGTAGGGTTTGGTCCTCTGCCGGAATATAAAGGAGTTGCATAGATTGTATTATTAAGAGTATCAGGAAAACAAAACTGTGATGTTACATAAGTAAATGAATTAAGACGAACTTTAAAATGTATATGCGTAGCTCTTCCCGGATACCAGCCAGGATATACTGTATCAAAAAATACTGTACCCGTTGCATCAGTTATCTGTGTTCCTCTCATAAATGTTTGACCGACAAAAGCATTGTACCCTGAATAATCTCCTTCTTTATCACAATGCCATACGTCTACCAAAACATCCGGGATCGGATTACATTGAGCATCTATAACGTTTATATTCATTCTTAAAGGTAAACCGGGTCTGCCTTCAGTTATATCCATTCTAACAAGATTTCCATTTAAATAATACGGACCTTCCGTAGTAGCAGGAGTCAGCCAGCATCCTGCAGCTTCTTCGAGTCCTTCATTTCTAATGGCTTTAGCCGCTTTGTCAATTGAGCCGAATGTGTTTTTAAATGGAAGCAATGAAGTTATACCAAATGCTCCTATACCTTTTATAAGATTTCGTCTTTTCATTTAGTGATTAATTAATTATTCAGGTTATATTGATATAAATATCTTTATTGAGTATTTAAATTTCAGTTGTATTTTTTATATCAGGTAAATCAACTTTTGTATACGAACTTATTTTTTCAAGATCAATTATCGTTTTACCTTCTTCCGGTTCGGAATAAATACTTACAAACTTTGCTCCCCAGATCAATTCATCGAATTTATATGACGAACGTGAATGAACAATCTGTGCAAACATGTCATCAAATCCTTTTACAAGAATAAAAAACTCTGCATTACATTCTATAAGATCTTCTTTGGTCTTTCCATACAAAGGACTGTCTTCAGTAATTGGATGATTTATCGTCCATGAAGTAGTAAAAAAAGTGATCTTATCATATTCGAGTTTTAAATTATCAAACTTCACCTTACCGTCCATGATCCGTGAAAGGAGCAGATCCGCTTCCACGTCGACCATCTGATGATCTGCTCTTTTATTTGCTATTCTGAACTGGAGCCCGTTGATATTCTTGTATGGCGCTATAAGCGCATTCTCACTGTATAAAATCTTGGCAGCCGGTCTTACAAATCTTCCCATTAAAAGACCGGTTGCAACAGCAAGAGATAGAAGTCCGATTAGTGATTCTATGGATGAGATTGTATTTGCATATATACCCACAGGATTAATTCTTCCGTAGCCGACTGTCGTGAATGTCTGTGTGCTGAAGAAGAATTCGTTGAGAAATCTTTGAAACTCAGTGCTGGCTTCAATCCCATCGAAATTCGATTCTCCGCCGATATAATAAAGAAAAGCAAAAAAAATATTTATTATTAAATATCCACCGAATATCAGTGAGCTGAATTTCATCCAGGACATTGTTATAAGCCATTGATAGACACTGAATGTCTCAAAATAAGACAGGCCTTTTCTTATAACGTTGAAACTACCGTCCTTATTAATGATTCTGCTACTGCCTTCAGGTATATAACTTCCAAGCCCAAGATCGGTTACTTCATTTTCCTTTTTAATCTTAATTGATGGAATTGTTCTGATTTTATGTTTCAATGGTTTTTAAAATTTATCTTGAGCCAAGTACGATCTTCAAAACAACTTTTTCATTTTTTCTCATAACAATAATTTCAGCTTCCTCACCGGGTTTGAATTCACCCATAGCATACATATAATCATATATGTTTTTTACGTCTTTACTGCCGAATTTTATAATAAGATCTTCAGCCTGAAGTCCGCTTTTGTCCGCAGGACTGCCTTCTTTCACACCTGCAAGTTTCAATCCTTCTTCGGTTGAAGAATAATCCGGGATCGTGCCGACATAAACTTTTACATTTCCCATGGATCTTTTTTCATCGTCGGTACTTACAACTTTTATAAAATCGGGTTTGATACCCATTTCATCAAGAGTCATTGCAATATCATATACCATGTTCAATACTCTGACTTCTCCTTCGGAATTGATCTTTTCAACATCATCAGTTGGCGAATGATAATCAGTATGCGTCCCTGTAAAAAAATGCAGCACAGGCAGATTCTTTGCATAAAAACTGGAATGATCAGATGGTCCGAACCCGTCAGGAGTTTTAGTAATATTAAAATTAAAAGAATTATTTATTGAATCTATCATGGGATTCCAAATGGAAGAAGTTCCGGTTCCGTAAATAATAAGTTTATTATCTGCAAGTCTTCCGACCATATCCATATTGATCATAGCAACAATATTTTTATTTTCAAACAATTTTGATTTTGCAAAATACGCAGATCCGAGCAAGCCGGCTTCTTCAGCACCAAAACCAATAAACAGTATGCTTCTTTTCAGATCCTTACTTTCAGAAGAAAATTTCTGTGCCAGTTCCAACAATCCTGCGGTACCTGAAGCATTATCATCAGCACCATTATGAATTTGCTTATCATTTCCGGCATAAAGCGAACCGTAAAGACCGTAACCGAGATGATCTTTGTGAGCGCCAATGACAATTATTTCATTCCTGAGAACAGGATCGTTTCCTTCAATAAATCCTACTATGTTTTGAGTTATAACTTTTACAGGTTCTACGTTTGTTTCAATTACAGCATCTACATCATTAAGAATAAAGGAATCAGGCTTTTTTGTTGAGTCTATCTTATTTTGAATTGCCAAGAGATCGAGTCCTTTTTGTCTGAAAATATTTTCAATGATCTCTCTTTTACAATTTATAATTGGAATCCCTTCATTCTGAAGAACATTGTCATACCTCATTTTTGAGATCTTATCATCACCGGCATTAGGTCCGCTGATAAGTATTATTCCCGAAGCATTTCCATCCCTTGCGCTGAGAGTTTTAAATCTTGCCTGTTCATATTTTTGAAAAGGATTATTATGAACATCAGCGCCGCCGGGTGAATCCTTCATGATCACGATAATCTTATTTGCGATGTCAATGTCATTTCCATCCTTATCTTTGTAATCATCATAATCCTGTTCGGGAGCAGAAATTCCATAACCGAGAAACACAAGTTCGCCCTGAGCAATCCCGTTACCTGAAAATCCCAAAGGCATAAAATCTTCCTCTACAGAATGGTTCATTTCTTTTCCTTCAGAGAATAACTGAAACTTATTATCTCCGCTTAATCTGACGTGAGTATACATTTCGAATGGTTGTGAAAACCCGTTTTCACCTGCCGGCTCAAGCCCGTATTTAATAAATTCATTGGTTAGATAACTGTTGGTGAGCGAATCTCCCGGAGTCCCCGGAAATCTCCCTTCGAGATCGTCTGAAGAAAGATATTTAATATGCTGATAGATCTCTTCTTTGGTAATTTCATTTTTGCGGATATTATCAATATCATCTTTTCCGTCATGAAATGTAAAAGCTGAAACAGAAATAAAAATTATCCCTGCAAGTATTTTAGAAAATTTCATATGATTTTATTTTAAATTTAACAAACGTTTATATATCTGATAAAAAAGTCAAGATAATAATTAAAAAATATATTTTTGCAAAAATACATTACCGCAGATACAGGATTTTATAATTTTGAGGATACTTATTAGAAGAGAAATTCTGCTATATTAAGAAAAAAATAAAGTTCTTACGTTGTCTTGTTTTAATAATATATTATTTTTAGTTTGTAAAAATAAAATTTTTATTAATAAAAAACATACTATGAAAAAAATCATTTATCTTACACTACTTTTAACATTCTCATGTTATTTCTATTCTTGCTCATCAGTCACCGATATCTCTGGTACATGGAAAAAGCCCGGTACAATAGCTCAGAAATATACTAAAATAGCTGTACTTGGATTAGGGAAAAGCAGAGTTAATAATTCAACCATAGAAAATGCTGTCATCACAAATTTAAGAAAATACGGAATCAGTGCAGTATCAGGGTCTAATATTCTTACAAGCAATTTTCTGGATTCAGACGGTGATGGAAAAGTTGACGATGGAAGCAAAGAACAGATCGCTGATAAGCTGAAGGAAGCAGGCGTAGACGGTGCACTTGTACTTTCCTTACAGGATGTTAAGAAATCCGAGCAGTATGTACCCGGAACTTCTTTTTACACACCTTATTCAGGTTTTTACGGTTTTAACAGTTATTACTGGGGGGCATATAACACTTTGAATACACCCGGATATTATACTCAGACAACCAATTATTTTATTTCTTCCAATTTTTATAACATGAAAGATCTGGATCTTGTCTGGTCTGCTCAATCAGAAACACTCGATCCTCAGTCAGTAAGCGATTTTGCAGGTTCTTTTGCTCCTGTTATAGCAGAGAAGTTTGCAAGCGCAGGTGTTGTATCCAAGTAAATCATCATAAAATTTATTTTACGGAAGATCTTCTGATAAGAGGATCTTCCGTTTTTTTTTTCATAATTTTAGTTGTAAATGAAACATAATATTTTTAATTTATTCAAATTAAATATTTATGTCCGTTAATATTAATTTCATATTAAACGACGAAAAGATTACCTGCGAAGAAAATCCTTCAACAGTACTTCTCGATTTTATCCGCTCCCGGAAACTGACCGGAACAAAAGAAGGATGTAAAGAAGGTGACTGCGGAGCATGTACGGTTCTGTCAGGTGAAATTGATCAAGCAAACAACGAAGTGAACTATTCAGCAGTTAACTCCTGTTTGATCCCGATTCAAAATGTAAACAATAAACATATCGTAACTATTGAAGGACTTAACCTTCCCGGTAAAGAACTTAATCCTATTCAACAGGAATTTGTAAATGAAGGCGCATCTCAATGCGGTTTCTGTACTCCCGGTTTTATTGTTTCCCTGACCGGATATTTTTTGAATAAGGGCATATTAAATTCAGATAATGTGATCGATTCTCTTGACGGAAATATATGCAGATGTACGGGACATAATTCAATAATCAGAGCAGCCGAAAAAATTTCCGGTAAATTTGATTTCTCCATTCATTCCAACGGTACCCGTTATAAATTTCTTTACGAAAACAAGATCATACCCGAATATTTTATTAACATAAAAAACAAACTATCTGAATTAAAAAAAATCACTAAGAAAAGATATGAGCCGGAAACTAAATATTTTGTCAGCGGCGGAACGGATCTGTTTGTTCAAAAGCCAGATGAAATGCTTAATTCATACATTACA
>JAGPCH010000116.1 GCA_018058125.1 Ignavibacteria bacterium
GACAGATTCAGAAATGCAAGATGGTATGCTTATCCTGATTCACCATTATTAAATGAGTGGTGGACTCCTACTGCAAATCAAAGATACAGAAATTAACACTAATAATATTATAGCGGGAAATTTTAATCTCAGCATTTCCCGCCTGTTATATTTTATCAATCATATTACTCTCAGATGAAAGATTATGTAATTAAAAGGATCTTACTTTTTATTCCGACGCTTATCATTATTACAATGATAACTTTTCTGGTCTGCAGACTTGCTCCGGGTGACCCGACCGAAATGAAATTAGGTCAAACCGGCGAAGCTCAGAAAACCGATGCAAAGAATCTAATGACTGAGCAGGCGAAGGAATTTTATAAAAAGAAGTTTGGTCTCGATAAACCTCTTCCGATGCAGTACCTCATATGGATGGGAAATATGCTTCAGGGGGATTTCGGGAATTCTTTCAAAGACAACAGACCAGTGCTGGACAAGATATTTGAAAGACTGCCGGTCACAATGACGATAAGTATTCTGTCTTTTATGCTGATTTACATGATTGCTATTCCCATAGGTATCTACAGCGCTGCAAGACAATACTCTTTTATTGACAGAACCACCACGGTAATTCTGTTTATTCTGTATTCACTCCCTAATTTCTGGGTGGCGACTCTTGCTATAGTTTTCTTATGTAATGTTGAATACATAAAGATCTTCCCTACTTCAGGGATAAGATCAGAAGATTTTGATTCACTGAGCACATTCGGACAGTTTAAGGATTATTTCATGCACTTCTTTCTTCCTGTCACCATCTCAAGTCTTGCAAGTTTTGCGTTCCTGTCAAGACAGATGAGAAGCTCAATGCTTGAAGTGATAAGACAGGATTATATCAGAACTGCCAGAGCTAAAGGTTTGTCTGAGAGAAAAGTTGTGTTAAAACATGCATTAAGAAATTCATTAATTCCGATTATCACACTTATAGGGGGAATTCTACCCGCAATGATTGGCGGAAGTGTTATTATAGAAACTATATTCTCGATACCAGGTATTGGTCAACTTGCGTTTCAGGCTATTCTTGACAGGGATTATCCGCTGATAATGGCTGAACTTGTACTTTCCTCTTTTCTGACAGTTATCGGAATTTTACTTGTTGATATTTTATATTCATTCGTGGATCCGCGAATTGCATTTACTAAAAAAGCAGCTTAAAAACTTATGGAAGAAAAAGAAGAATTATTAGATAAAATGAATTCTGAGTTGAAAGATGGTCTCACAAAAGAGCAGATGGATTCCAAGAAACAAGTAGGAGTTTCTTACTGGTCGCTGGTGAAGCATCAGTTCAAGAAAAATAAACTTGCAATGGTATCTATGTATATTGTTGTCTTTCTTGTGTTCATTGCGTTAACCGCAGACTTTCTTTCAAGCAGTAAGCCTTTGTATGCGTCTTATAAAGGAGAAACTTATTTTCCTGTTATTAAAGATTATCTGAATGATTTAGGAATAAGCAAATGGTCGCCTGATATGATCAATGCTAACTGGAAACAGCTTGATAATGAAAATAAACTGGAAAGCGTTGTCTGGACTCCTGTGCCTTACGGATCAAGAGAGATCGATCTTAAGAACAGTTTAAGTCCTCCCAGAGGGGATCATTATCTCGGTACGGATGCTATAGGAAGAGATCTGCTTGCCGGACTCATACACGGCTCGAGAGTTTCGCTTTCCGTTGGATTTATAGCAGCAGGTATAGCTTTACTTATCGGAATTGTTCTGGGCTCTATGGCAGGATATTACGGAGGAAAAGTTGATCTTCTTATAATGAGATTTGTAGAGATCATGATGACGCTTCCCACATTTTTTCTTATTATTACAATCGTTGCAATTTACGGTTCGAGCATCTGGTATATTATGGCGGCAATAGGATTCACATCATGGACCGGAGATGCAAAACTCATAAGAGGCGAAGTTTTAAAAGTAAGAAACATGGAATACATTACAGCAGCAAACTCCATAGGCTTTTCAGGAAAACAAATAATTTTCAGGCATGTAATACCGAATGCAATAGCACCGGTACTTGTTTCGGGAGCGTTTGCAATTGCAGGCGCTATTCTTACTGAAGCAGCCTTAAGTTTTCTTGGGTTCGGAGTAAGCGCAACTACCGTCACATGGGGTTCACTTCTGAATGAGGCAAGAGGCGCATCCAATGCATGGTGGCTGGCTATATTTCCGGGACTGATGATCTTCATTGCTGTTGTTACATATAATTTGATCGGTGAAGGATTAAGAGATGCTTTAGACCCACGATTAAGAGATTGACTTTTAATGCATCATTATTAATATTGCAAAAGTTTTATAACATATATTTAATTTAATTAAAAATTCAGGAGGTATATTAATATGGTTTGGACATTAGAATTGGCTTCGTTTTTAGACGATGCACCTTGGCCGGCCAATAAATTCGAATTAATCGATTATGCTCTCAGAACAGGCGCTCCAAAAGAGGTTATTTATAATCTCGAAGATATGGAGGATACTGAAGAGCCTTTCGAAAGCATAGAGGAGATCTGGTTGGATTATCCGACCGATGAGGATTTCTTTTATGACGAAGAGAGTAAAGACTTTTAATTACGCCCATCAGTTGTGTAAACCCAATAATTTCTGATTATTGGGTTTTTTTATTTAAATCAATATTTGAAAAATTATTATACAAAATATACGATTTTCATTCTTTTATTTCTAGTTTTGTTTCCTGAAATAGTATCATCCCAGGATGATGTTAAAACTGTAAATAATTACGAGATCGATGACATTAACATAGAATTTAAAGGCATTAAAACTTTCAGCGAAGATGATTTAAAAAATATCCTTGCCTCATCTGAAGGTGATGTTTTTGATATGCTGACTTATATTCAGGATACAGAGAGAATAAAAAAATTCTATTTTGACAATGGATTCTTTGATGCGGAAGTAGATACTCATATAGTATATATTAATGAAGATTTGGAAGTAGATCTGTACTTTTACATAAGAGAAAAAACCCGGTATGTCTATTATGAATTTGAATATACCGGACTTGAAAAATTATCGGAAGCAGTCAAAGGTAAGGTTTTTGATCCAAACCAGTCTTTACTCAGATTAAACGGAAGTTATAACCAGGATACTATAAAACTTGAAGTTGCAAGAGTTTTAAACATTCTGTTTGACAATGGATATGCTTTAGCTACATCAGACAAACCACTGATTTTAAAAATTGAAACCAATGAAGCAGATCTGAAAGGGAAAGTAAAAATTGAAATTGCTTTCTTACCCGGAGAACAATATACATACGGTAAGACTCAGATCAACATTATAGGCAAAAGGTATAATATTTCAGAATTTGATATTCGGAGAGAACTTACATATAAAGAAAATCAACTTTACAATAAAAGTCAGGTAGTTAACAGTGAATTTAATATTTCAAAAATAACGCTGCTTGATAATCCCAGGATCAATATTGACTCAATAGACAGTCTTACAAAAAAAATTGATTTTATCATTAATGCCCGTGTCGGAAACAAGTATGATCTTACTCCGGAATTGTTCGGATATTATATTGAAAATTCATTTTATATTGGTACAGGTCTTAAATATTCGGATAAGTATTTTCTGGGAGGCGGAAGAATTCTGACTTCCAGCGCTAGAATCTATTTTAACTCAGTAGAAAATAACAGGTTTGAATTTCTTAATACCATTTATCAGCCTTATCTTTTTAATAACAGGAATATATACGGCAACTGGAATATCGGAATTCAATATAATATTGATGAATACAGTAATCTGACAGAGATAAAGAACTCTATGAATGTTACTTTTGAGCTGCCAAACTATACATATTTAAACCGCATAAATACCAACTGGGATATCACTAATCAGAGAATAGTCATTAAGAATGATGTTGTTGCTGAAGATACAGTTGTACTCAGTGCATTTTCGCTGAATAATTTTGAATCATTGATTGGATTTACGCTTATACATAATTCCGTAAATGATCTGAGATTTCCTTACAATGGATATTATCAGGCTTATACTTTACAGGAAACCGGATTATTGGGTGGTTTGATAAAAAATTTATTTAATACTGCATCACCTAGTTATTTAAAGATATCAAGTTTCAATTCGGCATATAAAAATTTAAGTAAAAGCGAAAAAAATGTTCCGGCAGTACTTGCCGGAAAACTTTACACCGGTTTTATTATAGAATACGGAGATAATAATTTTTTCTTTCAGGGATTTGAGATACAGGGTGATCTTGTGCCGACGGATACAAGATTTGTTTGCGGCGGCACTACAAGCGTAAGAGGCTGGGGAGCTAAGCAGCTTGGAATTGTACCTGATAAAAATGTCGGAGGTGATTTCATTATTGAAAATTCGATAGAATACAGACTCAGACCTTTTCTTTCCTCAAGCAATGTATATCTAAGAGATGTAGGGTTTACCGGTTTTATGGATGTTGGAAATGTATGGACGAATGTCAATAAATTTAAATTCAATGAACTTGCACTTGCATCCGGAGTAGGGATCAGATATTATTCTATAGTAGGTGCTATCAGAATAGATGTGGGTTTCAAAATTTATGATCCGCAGCCCGGTCCCGTAGGAGGTTCTCACTGGTTAATCGGACCCGGTTGTAATTTCAGTGATAAGTATAACGTTCAATTCGGAATAGGAAATACTTTTTAATATGTGGGATAAAATAAAAGATCAGGAGAAAGCAAAATCCGTTTTGAAAAATATTTTCAGAATCGGTAAAGTCTCACATGCATATATTTTTTACGGACCTGAAGGTACCGGAAAAGATGCCGCAGCGGTAGAGTTCGCAAAACTTTTAAATTGCAATGATCCTGTCAATGGTGAGGAAGCGTGTGATAAGTGTAAGAACTGCATAGAGATAGATTCATTCAGATCTTCTCTTATGAAATTCACAACTGCTTTGCCGACCGGGAAGAGTTCTGCAGATGATGATTCTAATCCTTTGGAAAAATTAGACAAAGAGGATTTTGCAATATATCTTGAGGAAATGGAAATTAAAGCCGGAGACAAGTATCATAAAATATTCCTTCCAAGAGCTAATGATATCAGGATATCCAGTATCAGACAAATTAAAAAGGAAATATACCTGACAGGAAGCGCAGGAAAGAAAAAGGTTTTTATTATCTCAGGTTGTGACCGGATGAATACTCAAAGTGCAAACTCACTTCTTAAAATACTCGAAGAGCCGCCGCGTGATTCCATATTGTTACTGACTACTTCAAAAATTAATTCCCTCCTCCCTACGATCATTGGAAGATGTCAGAAAATAAAATTCAATAATCTGCCGAAAGAAGAGATCTTGAAATATATTTACGAAAAGTTTCCCGGAGCCGGTAATGCAGAAGCGGAATTCTCTGCTGAGCTTTCAGAGGGCAGTATCACCAGATGCAATGACATCCTCGGTAAAAATTATTCCGAACTCAGGGATAAAGTGCTCGAATATCTTTCTTCCACAATTACAGGACAAGATCTCAGACTTGGCAGAGAAATAGATTTCGTTATTGGAAAACGAGATAAGGAAAGAATAAAACAGTTTCTTATGCTCCTTTCGGTATGGTTCAGAGATCTTTCTGCTGTAAGAAGCGGAAATCCTGAGATCATAATTAATAAAGACAAAGAAGACAGACTTAAAAAATTTGATGCCAATTTTGATTCTGAAAATTATAAGATCCTGAATCTGATTGAAGAATCGGTAAAAGAAGTAGACGGGAATATGATCCCGGATCTGATGCTTCATGATCTGTCCTATAAGATAAGGTCGCTTGTTAAGAAAAAAAAATGAGTGTGGAGTGTGTAAGAGTGTGTGGAGTGTGTGGAGTGTGTGGAGTGTGTGGAGTGTGTGGAGTGTATGGAGTGTATGGAGTGTATGGAG
>JAGPCH010000117.1 GCA_018058125.1 Ignavibacteria bacterium
TAGTGTAAAGTTTGACGGAAGCAATTTGCCGAGCGGGATATATTTTTATACTTTTAAAGCCGGAGACTATAATGCAACCAAAAAGATGACTTTGATTAAATAGTTGATTGGTTAATTTTGTTAATTATGTTGATTGGTTAATTAAGTTAATTGGTAATAAATAATAAACTTTAATTTAGTTATTATATTTCTAATCTTTTTTCCGTGACAAAAACATTACTGAACACGTACTACTTAATACCTAGTACCTAATACCTAGTACCTAATACTTAATACCAATATGAAACGCATTTGCCTCTGGTCATCACCGAGAAACATCTCAACTGCGCTAATGTATTCTTTTGCGCAACGCAGCGACACAAAGGTCATTGATGAACCTTTGTACGCTCATTATTTAGCAAAGACAAATGCAGATCATCCGGGCAGGGAAGAGATACTCGCTGACATGGAAAATGACGGAGAGAAAGTTGTTGAGAATATCATACTTGGAGAATATTCAGAAAAGGTTATTTTCATGAAACAAATGACACATCATCTTATCCTAATGGATGAATCATTTCTCGATAAAGTAACCAATGTTTTTCTTATAAGAGACCCGAAGCAGTTGATAAGTTCACTGGCACAGGTCATTCCTGTAGTAAACATGAATGCAACCGGAATCAAAAGGCAGCATGAACTTTTCCATAAACTTTCTGATGAAAATAACAGACCAATAGTCATTGACTCAGGAGAGATTTTGAAGAATCCCGAACTTGCGCTTTCTCAGCTTTGTAATGCTCTCGATATTCCATTTGAAAAAAGCATGCTTTACTGGCAGCCCGGACCCATTGAAGAAGACGGCATCTGGGCAAAACACTGGTATGAGAATGTTCATATGTCAACCGGATTCGAGAAGCAGCATACAAGTTCGAGGGAGTTACCGGAAAACCTCATAGAATTATATAACGAAAGTTTACCATTATATAAAAATTTGTATAACCATTCGATCAAAGTCTGAAAAAATTGTATGTTTTTATATTTTACTTTTTACTAAACTCAATATAAAGTATTTTGTGCAAAACAAAGTACTTCCTTCAAAATTTATATTTAACCCGGTTTTTAAATGCATGATATTTCATTCCTGCAGGATCTTTCTGTTGTGATGATAGTAGCGGCACTGGCTACTATACTATTCAGACAATTCAAGCAGCCTGTAGTACTTGGATATATACTTGCAGGACTTATCATCGGACCATACACGCCTCCGTTTGCGCTTATCTCAGATGAAAAAACGATCAATACACTTGCAGAGCTTGGTGTAATATTCCTTATGTTTTCCTTAGGATTGGAATTCAGTTTAGAAAACTGAAAGAAGTCGGAGGTACTGCCATAGTAGCTGCGCTGTTTGAGATTACATTTATGATATGGGTGGGTTATCAGCTGGGACAGTTATTCGGATGGAGTCATATGGACTGCATATTTCTTGGCGCTATAATTTCAATCTCATCAACTACAATTATTGTAAAAGCACTCGAAAGTCTTGGTAAGACAAAAGAAAAATTTGCACAGATGGTTTTCGGGATTTTAATAATAGAAGACATACTTGCTATTTTAATCATTGCGCTGCTATCAGGTTTTGCGACTACGGGTGAGATTGTTTTAAAAGACATTGGTTCTATTATTCTGAACCTTTCCGTTTTTATGGGAGTGCTGTTAATTGGCGGTTTAATACTTGTGCCGAGACTGATCAATTATGTTGCTAAATTCAAAAGCAATGAAATGCTACTTATAACTGTAGTCGGATTATGTTTCGGGGTTTCATTAGTTACCGTAATGCTCGGATACAGTGTTGCTCTCGGGGCTTTTCTGATCGGAGCAATTGTTGCTGAGGCACGTCAGATATCCAAGATCGAAAATTTAATGAATCCGGTAAGGGATCTTTTCAGCGCAGTATTTTTTGTATCTATAGGACTTCTGATAAATCCGGAAGTCATACTGGAATACATAGTACCTACGATGGTAATAGCAGTTGTTGTAATTTTAGGGCAGATAATTTCCTGTTCATTCGGATGTTTTATAGCCGGTAATGATACTAAAACATCGGTAAAGGTTGGAATGGGACTCGGTCAGATCGGGGAGTTTTCTTTTATTATAGCAGCGCTTGGATTATCACTGAATGTTACAAGCGATTTTATTTACCCAATTGCTGTGGCTGTTTCAGCATTTACAACTTTGACGACACCTTATCAGATCAAAAGCTCGGACAGAGTTTCCGAACTGCTGGAAAGGATAGCACCGAAAGCTTTACTCAGAACGATGGAAGCATACAGTTTATGGATAAACGGATATACAAATTCCGGTCATAATAAGATCGGAAGGAAAATCCTGAAAAAGATCACAATGCAGATAACCGTAAATCTTCTGATCGTCACCGGAATATTTATCACATTTGTTTTTTTGGAAAAAAATATAAGTTCTCTTATTGAGGAATATTTAGGCGGACTGGAGTTTACTAAAGCAATCATATGGGTTGCAGCCATTATTTTCAGTTTCCCATCTCTGTTTGCAATATGGAAAAAGACACAGGCTGCCGGTATGGTGATAGCAGAGCTCAGTACATCCGCTTTAAAAGAACCCAGAAAATCTTTAATGACAGGTGTAATATCAAAGACCATTTTCATAATCGGAACCGTTGTATTGATATTTACCATTGTTATAATTAGTTCTACTCTTCTGCCGTCTTCCAATTTACTGATACTTGCATTATTTTTAATTTTGATAGCCGGAATATTCTTATACAGCAGTTCGGTTAAATTTTACGCAAGAGCTCAAAGCGCACTTCAGGAAACTTTTCTTCAGCCGGCAGATGAAGATGAAAAACATGTTTTGCTTTACCATCCGGTTTTAAAGGATATAAAGCTTGAGTCTGTCAGTCTTGCTCCGAATACAAAGGGAGTAAACAAACTAATAGCCGAACTTGAATTAAGATCAGAAACGGGAGCAACCATTATCGGCATTGAAAGAAAAGGGGAGAGTATAGTTAATCCGAAATCTGACTACGAATTAGCCGAAGGTGATGTGGTATTGCTGCTTGGGTATGATGAACAAATAACTGCGGCTAAGGAATTTTTGAATACTATTAAAGCCGGTAAATAATTTATTTTCATATTTTAAAAATTTTAAACAGAACAACTATTCATGCTTCAAACATTCGACGAAAGAAACAAAGATATAAAAATATTCATAGGCGGTAAACTTTATCCGAGAGCGGAAGCCAAAGTTTCAGTATTTGACAGCTCGGTACAGGGCGGAGATGCAGTATGGGAAGGGCTTAGAATTTATGACGGAAGAATATTCTCATTTGACGAACATGTAAGACGTCTTCAGGAATCAGCTAAGACACTTATGTTTACAGATATTCCGGACAGACTATATATAAGGAATGCGATTGTGGATACGCTTAAAGCTAACGGGATGTCAACAGATTCACATATCAGAATGACACTTACAAGAGGGGAGAAGATCACTTCAGGAATGGATCCGAGACTGAATCAGAGCGGATCATGTCTGATAATACTGGCGGAATGGAAGAAGCCGGTATATGATAACAATTCCGGAATAAGAATAGTGACATCTCAGATAAGAAGAAACTCTCCTTTAAATCTAGACTCAAAAATTCATCATAATAATCTTCTGAATAATATACTTGCCAAGATCGAGGCAAATCATTCGAATGCGGATGATGCACTTATGCTTGATAACTACGGTTTTGTAGCCGAGACCAATGCGACAAATCTGTTCATGGCAAAGAACAGCATTCTTTACACTCCTTTTGCGGATGCCTGCCTTCCGGGAATTACACGACAGCATGTGATAAATATAGCAAATGATCTGAATATCAGTTTTAAAGAAAAGAATCTCAGCGTATCCGAATTTTATAATGCTGATGAAGTTTTTACGACAGGGACCATGGGTGAATTAACGCCGGTTATTGAAATTGACGGGAGGAAGATAGAAAATAAGAGCAATTCGCAAATACTCAAAACTATACAGTATAAATTCAGAGAGAAGACCAATTCCGAAGGTGAAGAGATCTTAAAATAAATTGATTTTGTTTTTTTTTTCTATAATTATACTTTCCCGAAGATCAAATTAACTTTCGACCTGACCTAGCCCCATAAATAGCATTTCCAGAAATGGGGTTTTTCATCTGAGTATCATAGAAAGCTTAAGCCGAATACAACTAAAGCTATTAAAGTTAATGCAGTTAAGAGTGGTTTCCTAAGTAAAAACATATGTTAGTTAAAGTCCTCATTCTTATAATATACAACTTAAATCCATTTTTTAAATCTAAACCAACTTAACATTGATACTGCAATAGCTATCATTAAAAAAATTGATAGCCAGAATCCGAAATCCGAAGTCAAGAAAGGAATTGAATTAAAATTCATGCCGAATATACCGGTTACCAGAGTCAGAGGAAGCATTATTGTTGCAATAATAGTTAAAAACTTCATTACTTCGTTCATTTTATTATTCACTATTGACAGGTAAGAGTCAAGCATTCCTGATACATAATCCCTGTAGGATTCGGTAGTATCTGACACTCTTACCAAATGATCATAGACATTCCTGTAATAGACCGATTCTTCGACGGAAATAAGATCTGAATCTCCGCGAGTAAGTTTAAAAAGAATTTCTTTCTGATAAGAGGAAATGCGTCTTAATCTGATCAGCTCTTTTTTTAAGTTCAGAATTCTTAAAAGATTTCTGTTATTCGGGGTACCTTTGAATAGTTCTGCTTCTACGGTATCAATTTCGCTTTCAAATTTATCAAGTATCGGGTAATACCGGTCCACAATTTCATCAAGTATCAGATTTAAAACATAATCCGGTCCTTTTTTAAATGTTTTTTCGTTTAATATAGAATTCAGACTATTTGAAACAGAATTATCGGGTTTTTCATTATGGAGGGTTATGATAAAATTGCTTCCGAGAAAGCAGCTAAGAGAAAATATCTTATACTTTAATGTTTTTCCAACTTCCATAAGACCATTGAATACAATAAAAATATAAGTATCAAAATCATCTATTTTCGGATGGTGAACTGTCTCTTCCGTAAAATGTTTGACAGCATCTTCAATAGCAAGAGGATGAAATCCGAATACATTTTTCAGCAGTTTGATACTGTTCTCTTCAGTTTCATCATATATATCTATCCATACATTATCTTTGCAGTTTATGTCCCAGCTTTTAAACAACTCAACCGGAAGAGAATGAATCCCTTTTTCCTCGCTGTATTTAATTATGTTTATCATAATATTTATCAATTACAATTACAAATTCACCTTTTAGATTACCTTCGCCGATCTCATCCAGAATTGCTGCAGCTGTTCCTCTGAATTTTCTTTCCTGAGGCATGGTAATATTGAATGCAACAAATATTTTTCTTTCTTCAAATATATCTGAAATATCTTTTAATAAAACTTTTAATCTGTAAGGAGCATCCATTAATACAACAGCTTTATCCAGAAATTTTAATTTCCTGATCTCTTGTTTTCTTATATCTGCTTTAGGAGAAAGAAAACCCATGAAATAAAATCTGCTTATGTCAAATCCGGATAAAACAACTGATGCAAGTACTGAATTTGCACCGCTGATAAATTCCATTTTTAAATTTGCATCAATACATTTCTGAAGCAGAATGCTTCCCGGATCTGAAAACAGGGGAGTTCCGCAGTCTGAAATTAAAGCAATATTCTTTCCCTGAGCAAGATCCATGAAGATCTCATCACTTTCTTCCTTTTCATTATGTTCATTCATTCACCTGAGTTCTTTTTTCAGATCAAAGAACCTGAGTAATTTTGCAGCTTCTTTATATTCTTCGCATACGAC
>JAGPCH010000118.1 GCA_018058125.1 Ignavibacteria bacterium
TCTCTGGACTATACCCGATAGAATAAGTCTGATTCCATCATGGGTAGCTTATTTTGCATGTCTAATGATGCTAATACCAATTACTGCAATCGGTTTTTCAAAAGCAAAACCTTTATGGCTTAAAATAGAAAAGTATACATTGATTTTATTTTTAACATTTACGGCAATAGGTAATTCGTTGAATCTTTTGAACCTTGTAGATGACATGCTTTATAAATCTTCTGAGATAAATGGAATTCAGCTTCTTTCCTCAAGCGTAGCTGTCTGGATAATAAATGTATTGATGTTTTCTTTGCTTTACTGGCAGATCGACAGAGGCGGACCTGAAGAGAGACAAATCAAGAAGGATCAAAAAGCAGACTGGCTGTTTTCCGAAGAATCTGCTCCGGATAAATTTGGTCCAAAAAACTGGAGTCCTGTGTTTGTAGATTATCTCTATCTTGGATATTCCACATCGACTGCATTCAGCACCACAGATACAATGCCGCTGTCAAAAAAAGCAAAATTACTGATGATGCTTCAGAGTTTTATCTCACTGGTCATTATTGTAGTAGTAGGCGCGCGGGCAATTAATATTATTGGTAGCTGAAAAAATTTAAGAGCCTTCTGATCATAGAAAATTTATTCCTTAAATCGTTTTTTATGGAATAGTTAAACCGAAGAAATTTTTTACATTTTAAAAGATACGATGCTATCCCCAATTAAAGGAGAGGAATTCCTGCTAAATAAATAAATAAGATTTAATCAAATAACTCACAGCATAAAAGTTTAAATGCCAGGTTTAAAAGATAAAATTTTTATTAACGTAAATATTAAAAATGAAAAAATTCATTTCTTCAGTATCTATATTTCTGTTAGTTTTATTATTTATCAATTGCTCCGGCAGTGATCCCGCACCGGAAAAGATCACAGAGTCAGTGATAATAGATAAAGTAGCAAAGTCATCCGGTATAACCAGAAGTCAGGCACAGATTGGTTTGAGCGCATTGATGAAGCTTTCGGAAGAAAAACTGTCTCCAGAAGAATTCACCACGCTCAATAAAGATTTTCCCGGAGGTGATAATCTTTATAAATTTGCTTCTGATCTTGGATTTAACAACGGTACAATAAAAACTCAGGCTGACATTGTTCAGATATTAGTGAACTTAGGTGTGAATCCTGTCGATGCCGGGAAATTTCTTTCTTCTGTTTTAAGTGTTTCAAAAAATCTTGAGGGCGGAGTTTCCGAATTAATATCTAAAGTTTATGAAAGGTGATCGGTTCTATCTTAAAAACAACATTTAATTTTAATGCCTGATCTCTTTAATTTTAGCTAATATCCAGCTTTTCCACAGCAAACCTGTTGAATTTTCAATTGCGTATTCAAGATCGTTTAAAATATCTTTCTTCCCGGATTCTTTATAACTTATTAAACCGGTGGCGTACTTTATTCTCTCGGAGGTTTTTCAGGCGGACTGACTTTGTTTATGGAAAACGGGAAAGTAGTTTATGAATACAATATGATGATGATTGAAAGATATACAGGAGAAACAAAGGATGCGCTTTCTGAGGGAAAACATCTGATAGAAGTTGTAACAAACGTACTTACTCCAAAACCATTATCTGAAGCAACAGTTACTATAAATGTTGACGGAAAAGAGCAAGCGGTAATAAAAGTCGGGAGAACTGTACCTGCAGCTTTCACTGCCAGCGAATCATTTAATGTCGGGATTGATCTCGGCTCTCCGGTTTCAGCAAGATATTTTGAGAAAGCTCCGTTTAAGTTTGACGGAAAGATCAATACTGTAAAAATCGATCTTATCTGATTTCAGAAAATAATTCACCGCTACGGATTGGTTAAGGGATTTTTTGATTCTGGAACCATATCCGCAGCGGCGGATCGGATCTTTGTAAATAAATTTATGAATTTTTTATTTACCGATTACAAATTACTTTCATACATCTACAATTTGAAAAATAATAACTTATCATGGCTGAGATACTTTTAAATATAATAGGCATAAGCGCATTAATAGCTGTACCTTCGAATTCAATTCTACTTGGATTGAATTCCGGAAAGCTGAACTTCAGAGAAATTTTTAGTAAAAAGAAGATTCTGATCAAGTATATTCTTACAATGTTTGTGATTACACCTTTACTTGTAGTAATTTTATTTTTAACCATTGGTCCATATAATGGCGTATGGACGGCTATGTTCATTATTGCAGTTACACCTGCAGCGCCTTCTATTGTAAAGTATATAGACAAACTGGGATGCGATAAGAATATAAGCCTTGCCTGGTTGGTAATTACAATTTTTCTTTCCCTGATTTTCGTCCCACTAAACTTGCTAATAGTTGAAAACATTGTGAATATGGATATTGATCTCAGCGTTTTTCCTGTTTTTATTAAATTAATGACTTTATTTATCATACCTATTTTAGCTGGTTTTCTTTTCTCGAAATATTTTAAAGATAAAGTGCCAATAATAACAAAGTTCCTGGAACCGGTTTCAAAACTGGCAATGATCGCATTAGTACTTTCGCTTTTGATCATTGCAGTTCCGTTAATGATAAAAGCAGGAATTTTTCAGATTTTGTTGATATTGATATTTATACTGATTGCCTTGACTATCGCGCATATTATGGGATCTCCCGATCAGGCTTACGGACCGATACTTCCTTATTCCGTCATACTTCGCCTCCCGGCACCGGCAATAGTAATTTCCCAGGTGAATCATACCGTCCAGAAACACATGGTTGTAATTATTTCTTTCACGATCATTGGAATAATTGTGATCAGTATTTACAATAAGATCTTTTTCGGAAAAAAATCTTCAAAATAAAAATTTTGAATTTTAATTTACTCCCGGATTAAATATTAAAACTGATTATAATTTTGAAAATGATCAGTGACCCGAATTCAATTCAAATACTACCTGAATATTATTTTATCTGTTTACAGACATAATGCAATTTCTTTAGCTCTGCAAATCTGATCATATTACCTCATAATAAATTTTTTTGCCAAATATTACCGGAAAAAACATTCATAAACATTTTTTAGAAAATCATTATAAACTAACTCAAATAAAAATTACATTATTGTTTGCAAAAAATAATTAAAGTAATTTTGTTAAATTCTTCAGCGATCTCACGACGTTGTTTAAAATAATTTGATTGAAAATATGAAATTAAAAATTTTGCTGCTATTATTAATTCTTCTGTCAGGAAAAATAACAATTGCGCAAGACTCTCAAAAAACAACATTTCAAACTGACAGTGCCTGGAGTGCAAATCAAAATGACATTAAAAAAATATTGAATCATATTTTCGGAAGTAAGAAAAGCAATCTTGAACCGATTAAGATCATTCAAACGGAAAGGGATTTTATAATGAGCATACTCCCCGGGATCTCCTACAATCCTGCAAACGGAGTTATTTTCGGAGTATCACTTTCAGCTTCCTGGTTCAATGGACCTCATAAAACAACAACCAACTCAGCATTTGTTTCAAGTGTTTCTTATACAACCAATAGTCAGTTCAGACTTTCGGTTCAAAATAATGTATTCTTTAAAAATAATGATTGGAATTTTCAGGGAGACTGGAGATTATGGAATTATAATCAGAAGACTTACAGTCTTGGGACAAATACACCTGATAGTAATGAGCAAAATATGAATTTTCAATTTATAAGGCTAAATCAAAACGCCTTGAAGAAAATGTATAAAGGATGGTTTGCGGGTTTTGGTTACAGTCTCGAGTATTACAATAAAGTTTCAGCTGTTGACAGTAATAATATAGCTATTTATCCGAATTACAATAATAATTACAACAGGCTTCATGATTATGATACTACAAGCTATATTTCTTCGGGCTTTGTTATCACTTCAGCATTTGATACCAGAGATAATACTATCAATCCATACAAAGGAGTATTGTTACAGACAAACTATTATAATTACAACAAAGTTTTCGGGAGTTCAAACAACTGGCAGAAATTGTTTCTTGAGGGAAGAGCTTATATTAATTTAAGAGATTTTAGAAATCCATATATACTGGCATTCTGGTTTATGGGGGATCTTGCCCTAAGCGGAAAAGCGCCTTATATGTCTTTGCCTGCAATCGGTTGGGATAAATACAATGCCACCGGAAGAGGTTATATTCAGGGAAGATTCAGAGGTTCGAGTATGCTCTATGCTGAATTCGCCAACAGGATCAATCTGTCAAAAAGCGGATTATTCGGAATAGTTGTCTTTGGTAATGTAAATACTTTCAGTGATGCTGATACAGGACAGAATCTTCTGGATTATATTAATCCGGCAGGCGGAATTGGAATAAGAATAAAGTTTGACAGTAAATCCAGAACCAATCTCGGTATTGATTATGCAATTGGAAAATATAACTCCAGCGGAGTGTTTCTTTCACTTGGTGAATTCTTTTAAATATTATTTATTAAATGAATTAATTAAAATTAAATGTTAATTAAAAAATCGAAATGCTTAATTGCAGTTTTCGCATTTGCTATTCTGATGCAAAGTACAAAATCTTACTCGCAGTTTGATTCAATGGCGGTTAGTACTCTGGATAACATGAGCATGTTTATCAACGGAATCAAATCGTGCAGCTTTAAAATTGATATTGAGTATGACAAATACAGCAATGCAACCGGTCTGATAAAGCACTCAAATCAAGGATCTGCTTTTATGCGCGGACCAAATAAGTTAAGAGTTAACACAATAGGAGATAACGGGCAAAAAGAATTCTATTACAACGGTAAGGATTTTGTCTATTATTCAAAAGATAATAACCAATATTCTACCTTACCTGCACCTTCAACAAATATTGAAACTATAGATATGTTAAGTAATGATTACGGTTTTGATTTTCCGGCTGCAGATTTTTTCTATCCGTATTTTGTGGATGATCTTATTGAGGCATCAAATAATCTGATCTATCTGGGAAATACAATGGTGAATGGTAAAGAATGTTTTCACATAGCCGGAACGGCTAAAGACGGATCGAAGACATATCAGTTCTGGATTTTAAATGATCAAACCTTTCTTCCTGTAAAGTTAGTTATTGTTTATACCGGGATGACAGGAAATCCCCAGTATGAAGCAATTATAAGTGACTGGGAGATTAATCCTTCTTTGAACGATGATATGTTTGAATTTAAAGCTCCAGCAGATTCTAAATCAGTAATACTTAAAAAGAAAAATTAATTTTATAAATTTAATCTTCCAGGAATTATGAAAAAAATAACTTTTATTCCGGCTGTTCTATTTTTCACAGTTACTTTTATTTTTATCTCATCTGACTCATATGCTCAAAGATTCGGCAGAGGCGGCGGTTTTGACCGGGGCGGTGGTTTTGACCGGGGCGGTGGTTTTAATCGAGGCGGTTCATTCGGTAGTAATAATGTAAGCGGTTTTGATCGCGGTTCAGATAATAGTTTTAATGGTTCGCGTGACGGTAATTTTAACAAAGGGGATAACAATTTCAATAACAGCGGAAATGTTAACAGGAATAATGATAATAACTATAATAACGTGGATAGAAATAATGTGCAGAATAATTATTACGGCGGCAATAATGTATATCATACAAATGGAACATACGGCTATGCAGGCTATCATCCATATGCATATCATCCGTATTATCCGGCTACATACGGTGCAGCCTGGTATCCTGTAGGAGCATATACTGCTACAATGTTTGCTACAGCATCAATGATAAACTATGCTAATCAGAGTTATTATTACAATGAAGGAGTATTCTATGAACCTTCGGGAAGCGGCTACACAGTGGTACAGGCGCCTTCCGGTGCAGAAGTTAGTGTACTTCCTACAGGCAGTACAGAAACACAGGTTGTTTCTTCAAACTACTAT
>JAGPCH010000120.1 GCA_018058125.1 Ignavibacteria bacterium
GATCCCACCATGTAATTAGTTCAAGCCGGGAATAACGATCATCATTCATTTCGATTGATTCCAGTGACATGTGATTGGTATTAAGTATTAAGTATTAAGTATTAAGTATTAAGTATTAAGTATTGGGATTAATATGAATATTTAAGAAATAAATTAACACAGAAAAATTAATTTATCAATTTTCAATTCTTGAAATAAAATTAATCGGAAAAAGTAATTAAGGAATTGGATCAGCTACCGGCAGTGATCTCAGGATGCAGTCTTAAAACATCACCTTCTTTTACACCTGCTTCAGCAAGAGTCTGCGATTCGGTAAGTTGTTTTCCGGATGCTTTATGATGAAATTTATATGAAAGCGGTTCACCGTCCGGACCTGTAAGAGGCATTTTCATTTTAGGCAGAAGAACTTCCATGATTCTTTTTACGGAAGCATCATCAGGGAGGGTAGCCTGTTGTTCTTTATTGCCTGTAGCGTCAACTATAGTAATATTTATTCGTGCCATAAGTGTGCAATTTAATTATTATAGTTCATTAATAAAATGGTAATTTTGAAAAATATGAAGATCACAAGTTACCCAACTCCATTTTAAACTATTAAAGACTTATCCGATTTGGAAGATCCGGTATAAAGATTTTTACAATAGTTTAATAAAATTATTAAAGTTAATTTAAGCAAACAAAAAAATTTTATAATGAAGCTACATATTCTTAAAGTACTGTGTCTTTTTATTTTTTTTACAATAGGTAAAGAGAAAGGATACACTCAGGACAACATTCAGGAAAATGAGACAGGAGAAAGCATTCTTCAGCGTGAAGAATACAAACTTGTCAAGCGAGCCGGCGGTCCCGGAAAAGTATTACCCAAAGATGCGTATGAGAAAGCAGTTTTAGAGATGCGGAATATTCCGGAGGACAGAAACATTCCAAACAGCTCAACCTCCATAAAGGGCTGGCAAAGCGTTAATCCGACGGGAATGTTTTACGGCAGGACAAATGATAATTATATCTCAGGAAGAACCAACGGAATTGCATTTCATCCGACTGATCCAAACATTTTTTATATAGCAGCAGCTCAGGGTGGAGTATGGAAGACAACGGACGGCGGAATAAACTGGACCGTACTTACTGATAATCTGGGTTCTATTGCAAGCGGTGACATTGCTATCGATCCGAATAATCCGAATATACTTTATTACGGCACCGGCGAACTGAATTTTTCCGGTGACAGTCAGTATGGTGACGGAATATATAAAACAACTAATGCCGGCCTGAACTGGGTTAAGATCTCTCCGGCCTCACAAACTGGTCTTTATACAGGAAAAATAATTGTCGATCCTTCAAATTCCAATTTGGTATTTGCAGCCGGTAATCTTGGGGTTTTCAGGTCTACTAATTCCGGGATCAACTGGGCAAATATGCTGCCCGGAAATTTTACTTCACTTGTAATCGATCCTGTCTCGCCGAATATTCTATATGCGGGAACTGGTTCCGGACAGAGTTATATTTTTAAAACAACCAACTCAGGATTAATCTGGTCAACAGTCTCTTCCTTATCAGCAGGCAGAAGAACTCAGCTTGCAATCTCACCCGATAATCCAAATGTACTTTATGCGAGTATTGCAGGAACAAGCGGCGCTTTGTATGGTCTTTACAGGACTACCAACGCAGGCGATAACTGGACTGTTCAGAATTCTACCACTAACTATATGAGTTCGCAGGGTTGGTATGATAATGCCGTAACTGTGATCCCCGGAAATCCGGACGGTGTTGTAGTCGGAGGTCTTGATATTTATGTTTCGACAAACGGTGGCGTTACACTTACAAAAAAATCAAACTGGTCCACTTCAAATACTCAGGATTTTTCACATGCTGATATTCATTACCTGGCTTATAACGGGACAGTCTTATATTGCTGCTCAGACGGCGGTGTTTATTTTTCATTTAACAATGCAAACAGCTGGGATGATCTGAATGAAAATATTTCGACTTTACAGTTTGTAAGCGCTGATTACGATCCCACAGATATTACAAAACTTTACGGTGGATGTCAGGATAATAATAAACAAACCAGTACAGACAACGGTGTAGTCTGGATCCAAAGAACAACCGGTGACGGCGGATATACCATTGTCGATCCCGTGAATACAAGTTATGTTTACGGACAATATGTAAACGGATCGATCCAGAGATCCGTTAATTACGGTGTAAGCTTTACTTCAATTACACCGAGCGGATCAACAGGCGGCTTATTTTATAATCCTTATGAAATGGCGCCGGGAGATAATAACACAGTCGTATTCGGCAGAGCTGATGTATGGAAATCCACATCTGTTCAGACTGCCACTTCTTCTACCGGCTGGACACAGATCGCTGCTACCGGCGTCATAAACGGAAGTGTCTCTGCTATCGGAATCAGCAAAAGCAATATTGATAAAATATACATTGGCACAAGCAATGGCAGAATACATGTAACAACCAACAATGGAACCAACTGGTCATCATTGACCGGATTTCCTTATGTATCCGACTTCTGGGTGGATTACAGTAACGACGATATCTGCTATGCGAGTTTTGCCGGCGCGACTCCGGACAAACATGTTTATAAAACTACCGACGGAGGCTTAAGCTGGGTTTCCATCACTGCCAATCTTCCAAACATTGCTGTTAATTCAATTGTAAAAAAACAAGCTTCTCCGGAAATGCTTTTTGTCGGAACCGATCTCGGTGTTTTCAAGTCTTCAGATGACGGAGCAAGCTGGGTAAATTTTAATACAGATCTCCCAAACGTAGAGGTCAGGGATCTTAAGTATAAAGAAAGTACGGAGATACTTATGGCGGCATCTTACGGAAGAGGATGTTTCATGTTTGACGTAGGAACACTAGTTGGTATATCAGAAAATAATCTTGTACCTGATAATTTTTCACTTTCACAAAACTATCCTAATCCATTCAATCCATCTACGAATCTGGAATTTGGAATATCTGAATTTGGATTTGTTTCATTAAAGATATTTGATGGATTAGGAAGGGAATTACAAACTATTGTAAATGAGAAATTAGCTCCGGGAAGTTATAACTATCAATTTTCAACTGTAAGTTCTCAATTGTCAAGCGGGGTTTATTATTATAAACTAACCGTCTCCGGTGAATCGGGGATATTCAGTGATGTCAAGTCTATGATACTTTTGAAATAGATCTACGTTAATTTCGCCTCGAAGTCTCAAAGGTAAAAATAAACAAAACTAGTAAATACTAATTAATTATTTTTTTTATTTTTTATAAATAAGAAAAACGAATACCTCTTGAATATTGACATATATTAAAAAAAACTTTTCTTATATTTTGCTTTTCTTTGAGCCTTTGAGACTTAGAGGCATACAAATTCTTATCGTAATATTATTTTGTACTGGTCTAAGCATAGCTCAGCAAAAAGAAAACAAATTCCTCAACTTCTCAGATCTGCATTTTGATCCTTTCTACGACAGTACTATTGTCACAGAACTTATTAATTCCGATCATACTGAATGGGAAAGCATATTTTTAAATTCAAAAATCCGGAAGGTAAATCTTTACAGAAGCGATTCGAATTTTCCATTGTTTAAGTCGTCAATGGAAGAGATGAGTTTGAGGATACCCGATCCTGATTTTATTATTATTACGGGAGATTTTATGGGACATGACTTCAGCTCGGAGTATTTTAAGTATACCGGGATTAACAACATAGATTCATTATACAGCTTTAAGGCAAAGGCAATTAAGTTCATTACTTCATACATTCTGAAATTTTATCCCAATACTCTGATCTTTCCTACGGTCGGAAACAATGATGACTTCTGCGGTAATTATAAGATCACACCGGAGGGGGAATTTCTTAACTTACTTTCAGATATATGGGAACCGCTTGTAAATGTTGAGGGAAGCAATAATGAAAATTTTACTGAAGATTTTTCTAAAGGCGGCTATTGCATGCTGAATTTTCCCGGAGCAAATAATTTCAAAATGATACTGCTGAATACAATTTACTTTTCCCCTAAGTATATAAATCAATGCGGAGATTCTTTAAATGATCCGGGTGAGGAAGAGCTTGTATGGCTTGACAGCGTTTTGCAGCAATGTACAAAACTTGGAGCAAAGGTAATGATGTCGTATCACATCCCACCTGGAGTTGATATTTATGGAACCATTCACGGCAAGGGTGATTGCGAAGATAAAATTTTTACTGCCTGGAAAGAAGAGTATTCCGAGCCGTTTATCCGGATCATTAACAAATATTCTAATGCCATCTCTTCACAGTTCGCCGGGCATTTTCACAGAGATGATTTCAGGATATTTTATGACTGGTTCGATCCCGTTTCATTCATTCATATCACTCCTTCTATAAGTCCGATCTATGATACAAATCCTTCTTATCAGATATTTTATTATGACATTGCCGAATCTGAATTTACACTGACCAATTACGAAACTTACTTTCTTAAGGGCATTGAAACCAATGAACCATATTGGACATTTGAATATGATTTCAATAAAAGCTATGATGAAAGTTCGGTTACACCTGTCTCCATGCATAGCGTTTCAGAGAAGATCTTTAATGATGAAAAATACCGGGAACGCTACATAGAGTTTTACACGGGGATGAATAATGCAATGACAGAAAAGGATATGATTAACTGGCAATATAACGGGTGCGGTTTCGGACATCTGACTAAGAGCGATTATGCGGAATGTATGTGCGGGGATAGTTTGGAGACAGGTAAATAACAAATTTCAGATTATAAGCACTTATCTCTTTTTTATTGCAATCGGAGTTAAATATTATAAAGGAAATATTATGCCGGATAAATTTTTAGAACTTTAAAAAGTATTTGTTAATGTTATATTACGCTCACTAAACTTTAAGACAACATTGCTGCACGCACCAATTAATTGAACGCTTTAAAAAAAATATTATCTGTTCTGATCATAATTGTATTGTTTCTTCATACAAATTATCTGGTTGTTTATTATTCATTATATGAGATCAATACCGAAGAGCTGACTGCAAGCTGCTGTGAAAAGATAGTTGTAAATTGCAATGCCCATTGCTACCTTGATAAGAAAATAAATGCAGAAGATAACACGACAGGAAATGAAAACGGAACTGCAGCCGATTCAAAATTGAAAATAACAGAATATGTAGTCACTGATGATACACCGGTTATTATTTCAGTTAAACAAAAAAAGTCATATTCAATAAATTATCATCTAAAACTTCAGGAATTTATCACAGATATAGACCATCCCCCTCAGCTTTAAAATTAAATTACACAGAATCTTTATTTAATTTAAAATTTCACTCAGCAAGTGAACAGCCTTTGTACATTTTGTATAAATCTGATCATTGCCGGTTATTTAATAATTTAATTTTATTTCATTAATGAATTACAAAAATGTAATCAGACTTTCCATATTTATATTATTTTCAGGTTTAATGTTTTCTTTCAGTTCATGCAGTGATGACACTGTAACAGCACCTCCGGTAACCGTAGTTGTACCCGAACCCGATATGTCTTCTTATATGAAAATTGATTCGGGTTATGTGTTAGGTGCTAGCGCTTATATGAATCTATACGCCAACGATTCTTTACGTACAGGATACAATCCATTGTATTTTGTATTACATGATTCGGCAACCGGAGTTGTAATGACAGATGCGCATATAACGATTCAGCCTTTGAACCACGGACACGCTTCGCCGGTAGAAAATCCTGATGAAGACGCTCCTGACGGAATTTTTGAAGGCGCAATGGTATTCACGCAGTCATTTACTGATTCACCGCTTCACTGGCATCTGACCTTTAC